>PBPD01000083.1 GCA_002725445.1 Rickettsiales bacterium | reverse complement strand
CGCCGAACGTCTGCTTAAAGAAACGGTGGCCGAACGGCCTGTGCTGCAATCGTGGGATGCATTGCTGGATTATTGCCGTGTTGCGATGGCTAACGAAAAAGTTGAGCAGTTTAGAATTCTCTTTTTGAACCATAAAAACACATTAATCGCGGATGAGGTTTTGCAGAAAGGCACTGTTAATCATACGCCTGTTTACCCCCGTGAAGTCGTCAAACGCGCGCTGGAGCTTGGCGCGTCTGCGCTTATACTGGTGCATAACCATCCAAGCGGCGACCCTACCCCTTCTAAGCCAGATATTAGCATGACACAAAAGATTGTGTCCGCCGCTTCAGGGGTTAGTATAGAGGTGCATGATCATCTGATTATTGCTGGCAAAGGGCACTACTCATTCAAAAGCCACGGACTGATGTAAAATGAACGCGCGTCATATATATTATCATCCGTTATGGCCGCGCATTATCCTGCTGTGCGGTGTGATGCTTTCGGCGTTATTTTTTGCATTGTTCCAGCAAAACTTTGAGCGCCAACAGGACAAGAGGCTGCAACAGGACGTGGCAAAGGTAAAGCGCGACCTGCATAATTTTGTTGAGCATTACAAAGCAAACATGCTTGCAGCACGCGCCGTATTTACTGCCTCCGACAATGTAACGGAAAAAGAATGGCAGCAGTTACTTGACTCTATAGGTTTATATCATGGTAAAGCGGGCGATGATGCCGCCGTCATATCAATGGCGTTTGTGGAATACGGCGAAAATGGCGAAATTGCCACCTGCATCATCCGCTATACATCTAGCCAATTAGCGCCGTATTACTCCAGGGGGTTAGATCTTTGTCGCAACGAAGAAACGCGCAAGCCATTACTTCAGGCGCGAGCGCACAAGCGCATGACGATTTCCTACCGCGAACTAATGTTGGCAAACGAGAGCAAGAACAGGGCTATTTATCTGCACTTGCCTATTTTCAAGAACGCTAATGGTAATAGTCGTTTTATTGGCTGGATCAACGAAGCTGTATTTACCGACCATGCATTCGAAAGTCTGATTGTGCCAGCCAGCATCGAGAAGCTCAGCGTTATTGACTTTCACCCTACTCTGGGCAAAGAGGAGTTATTCACGATAAAGCGTGATGCAAGCGATCATGGCTCCTCCGTTCCATTTGGCTCGCAACTCGTACCTCTGATGCATAGCGAGCAGCTTGAGATTGGTGAAAATGTCTGGGTAATTGAAGGCCACAACAATGTCGGCCTCTCCGTGCTTGGCATGATCATTGGCATCGCGGGACTTATTATAAGCATATTGCTTTATCGCTTTATTCGCCTGCAGCATACCACCCGTCAGGCTGCAGAAGATCTGGCAGAGCGTATCACTAGGGAATTGCGCCTTAGCGAGGGACGGTTTGTTGCTGCGGTGTCCGGTAGCGATGACGGCATTTGGGATTGGGACATGGTCACGGACAAAGTGTATTTCTCACCACGCTATAAGGAAATGCTTGGCTACAAACCCAATGAATTTAATGACACCATTGAAGCATTTTTTAATGCCGTGCATCCCGACGACCGCGAACGTGTGCGCACCACACTGGATGCGCATTTAAATACAGCAAAAACCTACGACCTGCGATTGCGCATGCAGCATAGAAACGGTGAGTTCATATGGATTCGCTCGCGCGGCAAGGCAATTTTCGAGGATGGCAAGCCCGTACGAATGGCCGGTGCGCATACCGACATCAATAAAGATATCAAGTCGGAACGCGAGGTTCAAAAGTTCAAAACCCTGATCGAGAACAGTCAGGATATGGTGTGCATGCTCAATCTGGATCATGAGGTGATATATGTGAATGCCACTGCACTGAACATGCTTGGCCTGAAGGATGAGGCGCAGGTGGTCGGCCGCAACTTTGTCGAGCTGCTGAATAATCGCTATAGCAAGCAATGGCTCAAACGCGTGGTGCCGGGGGTGGAAGAAAACGACCACTGGCGTGGGGAAGCGATTATCGTCAATCAGTCAACTGGGGAAGAAACCCATGTAGATAAAAGTGTCTATGTCATCCGTGACAAAGGCACGGGTTCGGCTCTGTGCTATACCATCAATGCCCGCAACATAACCGAGTACAAACAAAGTCAGGAGCAGCTTGAAAAAGCAAACACCTATATGAGTGCGTTGCTTGAACTGGCAGGCAATAAAGGGCTCTTCGACGCTGAAAATCTGCAGCAAGCGTTTGAGTTTATCACCCGTTATGTGGCGCGCACTATGAAAGTGGATCGCATCAGCATCTGGCGCTTTGAAGAAGAGCCGCGCCGGGTAAGCTGCGAAACGTTGTATGAGTTGGAAAACAACATTTATTCCTCTGGTGCCACGCTGTATGAAACCCAGTATGAGGAGTATTTCAAAGGCCTCATGCTTGGCAGCCCTATCATTGCGGAAGACACGCAAGAGCATCATTGCACGCAATGTTTATGGGACGACTATCTTAAGCCGCTTAACATCCAGTCAATGTTCGACATGCCTATCCATATCGGACAAGACCTTTGGGGCGTTATTTGCGTAGAACATATTGGGGAGAAACGGTTATGGGGTCTTGAGGCGCGCACTTTCGTACGTTCGCTGGCTGACATCGCCTCGCTGGCCATCATGTTCTACGAAAATGTCCGCATCGGCAAAGAGCTGCAACGCGCTAAGGAAGAAGCCGAAATTTCGAATAACGCGAAAACCGAGTTTTTGGCGAATATGAGCCACGAAATACGCACCCCGCTTAATGGCATCATCGGTGTGACCGAGCTGATGGCCGCCACGCGACTCAGTCTGAAACAGCGCGAATATATGGACATCATGCGGTCCTCTAGCTCCACCCTGCTGAGTATTGTGAACGACATACTCGACCTTTCCAAGCTGGAAGCCGGCAAAGTAGAGATCGAAGACATCCCGTTCGATCTGGAGAATCTGGTATATGAGCTAACCGAACAATTGCGTCCTAAGATAAAACAGGAAAAGCTCGACATGGTGCTGCGCTATCCGCCCGGTATGCCGCGCCGCTTTATCGGCGACCCGACACGTGTCCGACAGGTACTTATCAACCTCATCTCTAATGCCATCAAATTCACGGATACAGGCTATGTGTTTATCGATATCGACGGCAGTAACCGCACCAACGACTATTATCAATTGGTCATCCGTGTGCAGGATACAGGCATCGGTATATCGGAAGAGAATCTGACGCATATTTTTGATAAATTTACGCAGGCGGACAACTCCACTACACGCCGTTATGGTGGCACCGGGCTGGGGCTTACCATCGCCAAAGAAACCGCTGAGCTGATTGGCGGCTCTTTATCGGTAGCAAGCAAGCAGGATCGTGGCTCCACCTTCACGCTAAAAGTAGCGCTCGAGCTCGACTCTTCACAGCCGGGCGACCTGTCCGATCCGTCTATTATTGAAGGCGCACGCATTCTTGTCGTGGATGACCACGCCATCAACCGTAATATCATCGAAGAAATCCTCTCCTATTACGATATCGATATTGATGTCGCCTCCTCCGCTGAAGAGGCTAGCGAAGTGATTGAACGAGCCGAAAAACCCTACGATATCATCGTGCTCGACTACCATATGCCAGATAAAAACGGCTTGTTGCTGGGCAAGGAAATACGAGCGAACAAGAAGCTGCAAAAAAGCAAGCTGATGATGCTCACCTCCATGGTGCGTCGTGGCGATGCCAAACAGTTTGAGAAGGCCGGCTTCAATGCTTATTTGCAAAAGCCGGTGCTGCCTCAGGTGTTCGTAGATACGCTTATTATGCTTCGCGAACAGCAAGAAGGCAAAGGGCTGGACACATTGATCACGCGCCATACCGTTGCAGAGGTGCACTCGGCCAATCAGCCAGCGCTGCAGTTGTCCAGCTACCCGTCGCTGCATGTGTTGGTGGCCGAAGACAATCCCACCAACCAGCAGGTAGTGTGCTGGATGCTGGAGGAGCTAAATTGCACTTGTGAGCTTGCTAATAATGGTCGGGAGGCAGCGAATAAAGCACGCGAAGGCAAGTATGACCTGATTCTGATGGATTGCCAAATGCCTGAGATGGACGGGTTCGAGGCAACCAAGCAAATTCGCAGTGCGATTGACCCGCATAAACAGCCGGTCATTTTTGCGCTTACGGCCGGTGCTATGCAGTCTGATCGCCAGCAATGTCTGGCAAGTGGCATGGATGATTATCTGTCCAAACCACTCAGCAAAGAAACACTCAAGCGCAAGCTGGTGCAACACCGCCTGTGGGAGGAATCCGCCGCGCACACGCAAAACGCAAATGACGAAGCAGCTGCCCCTGCCACGCCCAAAATAATCGACACAACCTACCTTAAAGAGATTACGCAGGGCGACATGGAGCGCCTGAGTTTGCTCTACGGCATTTTCTGTAAAACGGTAGACGACAAGCTGGCCATCATTCGCACCCTGCTGAACAAAAAAGACTTTGAATCCATTGCCAGCGAAGCGCACGCGCTAAAAGGCGCAACCATTAACCTGAAAGCCGAACAGCTGGGACAATCATTCATTCAGCTGGAAACCTGTGCCATGGAAAAAGATGTGCGCTATGCCAAACAGACCCTCGCCCAGATCGACCAGCAATACCGACTTTTCAAAGAAGCCATGAAAGATTTCGTGCGGTAGATGGCTATAACCGTATCAGAGGTAGGGCATGCCTAAAAAGCGTGGAAAGTTCTTTTATAGCGCCTGCTTAGTGCTTGGCTTTATTACCATGACAGTGTTTTTGGCTCTTGGAACCGCACTCTCGACTTTTGAAGATATATGGCAAAAACAAGGCCGAGTTGAATCGACGAAATATGAGTTTTTTATTAGTCATTTTATTGGGGGCGCGCGTAATAAAATTATCCAATCTGGCACAGCCCCAGACACATGGTATGTGCAACTACTGACCGGCATTGACCGATGGGCTTATGAGCGAGCGATCAAAAAAGTCCCTGAGAATAATTTTGAAAGACTATTTTGGCACTATAAGCGTTTTGTTGAGCCTAAGATTTCATTGCCTAAGGAACGGTATCGAGAGGCTTTGCCCTTTCTAGTGCATGATGCCGTTGATAAGCTGAGCGTTATTGATGAATACGAAATCACCAGCCCCGCTGATAGAGATGTGTACTATCCTAAAATCGTGAACACGTACTCTAGCTATATCGTAGGTTACGGTGAGGAATATATCACAAACAATTATTCAGAAAGATTGAGTCTAGCTTTAAACAAAACATGTGATATTGCGCGTAAAATCGATCTAGAGAAGATCAAACAATATGACTTAGATAGCTATTTGGATGGGGTTTTCTGGATAATGTCACGATCATATAACCGACTAACCTCCGCAATCTCACAAGATGACCGGGGCTGTAGCAGCGCACTAGCACAATGTTGGTTGGACACAAGTAATTGTGTTTCACAGTTTTTAATTCAAGACAACCAGCTTGCCAGTTACTTGCAGGGCAGTTCAAAAACGTCAGACAGCTATAAAGCCTTCATTCGTTATTACCAGCATGAAGATTCCTACAACCGTGAACGTATCGCCAACAAATGCGCATTATAACATGTTGAAAAATATGGTAGCGGAGGAGGGACTTGAACCCCCGACACGCGGATTATGATTCCGCTGCTCTAACCACCTGAGCTACTCCGCCACATCGCGTCACCGAAAGTGGAAGCAGTTTCTAAAATGTTTCGCAGCAAAAGACAAGCAAAGATTGCCCCGCCCGCCATTTTGCTGCGATTTTTGCCTCTATCATGCGCTAGCGGCGAGTGGCGGCCGCAATCTCACTAAAGTCGATACCTTTGAAAGTGAGTGTTTGTGCCTCCATCAGCGCTTTGCCGTAGCCGTGCTGCCAGTCATGGTGCAATGATAATTCGGTGGCCGCAGGCGGCGTGATGGTGAAGGTCACATCATACAGCTCGTCGCGCTCACCAGGCAGCGCCATGTTGCGTGCATAATGAAAATTATCCACCAGATTGATGTGCGGCAGCAGGTCTACATAAGCCACTTTGCCGGTTTTCTGATTCACCACTTTGCCGGTAATATGCAGATACGGCACAAAACCGCCCGCGGGAGTGCCCTTCGGCGTGCCCTTTTCTGCCCAGTTCACACGCGCTTCCAGATGCACATCCGTATCTGCTTCGGCCAGATGCATGCTGGCTGGCATCACATCGTCTTTAATAGCGCCTTCAAAAATGAACATAATGCCCGGCTCAACGTTCTTCTCGCCGATAATCAGTTCGATTGCGTTTGCTTGCGACACGCTTGCCGCCATAAGCATCGCTGCCAGAATATATTTCATGAGGAGTCTCCTTGTTGTTAGTCGCGAATGATTCGCATTCGACGCAAAGCTACTCCTGTTAGAATACGCTATCAAGTGCTATTCTCAGGTCTTTCAAAAATCCGTCCGCTTCCTCTTGCGCGTAATACTCCCTGCCCTTGCCCCACACCGGCTCTGGCCATGCCTGATCGGTCTTGTAGCGGGCAATCACATGCACATGCAGCTGCGCGACCTGATTGCCAAGCGCTGCTACATTCAGCTTGTCGGGCGTGGTGAGCGCCTGCAGAATATGGCTGGTGATGGCAATTTCATCCGAAAGCTGATGTTGCTGTTCACGCTCAAGGTCAATCCATTCGCGCACTCCCTCCACTTGCGGCACCAGAATCAGCCATGGAAAAATTTTATTATCCATCAGCCGCACGGTGCATAAAGGCAGGTTGGTCACGGCGTAGGTGTCTTTGGCGAGGGTTGGGTGTAAATCGAACATGGGTATTTCCGTTGTGTTTATCTGACGTTCTGGATAAAGCATATAGCCTATAGATAGCAAGCGAAGAGGAATTCGATGGTTGACCGTATGATACAAATCTATGCAAAGGCCGAAGACAGCGATACCATTAAGGAGCTGGCCGAGAAGCATGAGGCGGTAGAATTCTGGTATGCGGATGCAGGGGATAATCGCATCACCTACAATGTGTTGGCGGAAGGTAAAACCATTCAAAACCTTATGGACAGCCTGCAAGACAAGCTGGATATGAAGAATACCACCCGCATTGTGCTGTTGCCTGTGGAGGCATTTCTGCCCAAGCCTGAGGAGCAGAAAGCCAGTAACGACGAAGAAGACAAGCAGAAGAAAGAAGAAGAGCGCGACGCGCAAGCGCAAGTGGTACGCGAAGAGCTGGAAGGCGATTTGCGCCGCGGCGCGGGATTTGATCGCAGCTATATATTGCTGGTGCTGTTTTCATCGATTGTGGCAACCATCGGCTTGCTGGAGAATAATGTCGCCGTGGTGGTGGGTGCAATGGTGATTGCGCCGTTTTTGGGCCCTAACCTCGCCCTCACCTTCGCCGCCTCCATGGGAAAGTACGAGATGGCGCGCCACGCGACTTATACGTTGCTGCTGGGAAGTGTTATAGCGTTTGCCACCAGTATGGCTGTGGCGATGTGGTGGCCTGACATGCAGGACTTTGAGGGCGAACTCTACAGCCGCTCTGTTATCAATTACAGCAGCATCTTTTTAGCGCTGGCATCGGGGGCGGCCGCAGTACTCTCGCTCACCAAAGGCATTGCCAGCACCATGGTGGGAGTCATGGTAGCCGTGGCGTTACTACCTCCGCTCTGCGCGGTAGGCATCTTCATCGGATTTCAGGAATGGGCTGCTGCTCTGAATGCGTTCTTGTCGCTGCTGGTCAACATCGTCTGCATCAACCTCGCGGGCCTTCTCACGCTCATTTTCCATGGCATTGGGCCACGCACATGGTGGGAAAAACGCAAAGCCAAAACATCTGTCTACTGGTTTTCAGGCGGTTGGGGCGCAGCACTTGTAGCGCTAGCCGTCACTATCTATTTCCGCTAGATGTGAAACCTAATCGAACACGCGTTCAAAAATAGTGTCCACATGCTTGGTGTGATAGGCCATATCAAACAGTTCTGTTAGCTCCTCCGCATCCATTGCGGCGCGCACATCATCGTCACTTTTCAGCTCGCTCAGGAAGTCTTTGCCTTCCTGCCACACTTTCATAGCGTTACGCTGCACATAGCTATAGGCATCTTCACGGCTCACGCCTTTTTGTGTCAGTGCCAGCAATACACGCTGCGAGAATACCAGCCCGCCTAGCTTATCCATATTCTCACGCATACGCTCAGGATAGACTACGAGGTTTTCAACAATCCCTACACAGCGATCCAGCGCGAAGTCTAGCGTAACAAACGCATCCGGGCATACCATACGCTCTACCGAAGAATGCGAAATATCGCGCTCGTGCCACAGCGCCACATTTTCCATGATTGGGTTCACATAGCCGCGCACAATACGCGCCAGACCAGTCACGTTCTCCGACAATACCGGGTTACGTTTGTGCGGCATGGCCGAGCTGCCTTTTTGGCCCTTCGAGAAATACTCCTCGGCTTCCAGCACTTCGGTGCGTTGCAGGTGACGCACTTCTACAGCCAGTCGCTCGATCGAACTGGCAATTACGCCCAGCTGCGCAAACAGATAGGCATGACGGTCACGCGGGATCACCTGCGTTGAGATAGGCTCAACTTTCAGTCCCATCTTTTCTGCCACATGCGCTTCCACACGTGGATCAATATTGGCGAATGTGCCCACCGCACCCGAAATGGCGCAGGTGGCAATCTCTTCGCGTGCGCGCTGCAAATTATCATAAGCGCGGCGGAACTCGGCATAATAGGTCGCCAGTTTTAGACCAAAGGTGGTCGGCTCGGCGTGAATGCCATGACTGCGGCCAATAGTCACATAATCCTTGGTTTCAAATGCGCGCGATTTCAGCGCGGCCAACAAACGCTTCAGATCGTCCAGCACAATATCGCATGAGCGCGCCAATTGCACAGACAGGCAGGTATCCAACACATCCGAGCTGGTCATGCCCTGATGCAGAAAACGGGCTTCTTCACCCACATGCTCGGCAATATTTGTCAAAAACGCAATCACGTCATGCTTGGTGACTTTCTCAATCTCATTCACACGCTCTACTTCAAACTTACCGCGCTTCCAGATGGCTTCCGCGGCATCTTTAGGGATGGTGCCAAGCTCTGCCATCGCGTCACATGCATGCGCTTCAATCTCAAACATAATGCGGAATTTGGACTCCTGCGTCCAGATAGCGGCCATATCAGGGCGGGTGTAGCGAGGTATCATAAAGCTCTCTTTAGTTGGGAATGATTGTTGGGGATGCTTTTAGCCCCCTCGCCCACAAAATGCAAATATCTATAAGGATTATATGTGTGTGTTAGCCGCGGCCAAGGTCGGGCTCATCGCGCTGCACGAAGCCTTCCAGCCCTGCACGCAATTCTGACAGGTCAAGCTGGCCGTCCTGCGATGCATCCATTTGCACACCAGAAGAACCAAGTGCTTCGGCAATCGCGGCAATTTCGGCTTCATTATCTAGTCGGCCACTGCCATCCTGATCATAGCCAGCCACCACTTCGCCGTAGCTTAATGTCTGGTCACCATCAACGTTCAGTGCAGACAGGCCTGAACCATCCAGCTCTTGCCCCTGAATGCGGTGTACGGCCTGATTATTCAGCAAGCTCACATCACGCAGCTGATCCGAAATACCCACCGAACCCTCTGCCGGTGTTTGCCCACCCTGCTCGATCGAAGCGCTCTCCTCATTGTTCACCATCAGGCTGAACAATTGAATCAACATAGCAAACAGTGCCATCATATCGCCGTTTTGACCCATTGCTTCGCCAAACTCGTCCTGCAGGCGATTCAGCTGGGTGCGGGATTCTTCGTCATAACGACGTACGCGATCTTCGTCAAACACGCGCGATGCCAACATTTCACTATAGCGTTCAGCCGCCTGCTCATCCACTTCCGGCTCAAGCACCACCAGCTCACTTGGCGTGCGCCCACTGGATTGCAAACGTTGGTATAATTCTTCAAAGCGGCGGTCATCGCCATTTTCCTGTGTTACACCAATACAGCCCGACGTGCCCAATCCACCGCCATCCGGGTGAATACAAAATGCGCCGGTCTGGCCAGCGCCCATTTCTGCGGCATTCAGGCCGCGCTCGGTGACATTATCACGTGATTGCATGCGAATCGTGAATTGATTGCCTTCGCCAAACGAGGCGCTACCGATATTATCTGCAAAGCTAACCTGACTGGTTACATCATAACGCGCCTGTACGTCGCGCCCCTGATATTCGCCCGCATTATCGCGGTCATCCGTTGGCAACAGGCCGGGCAATGCTTCATTACGGTTTTCAAAACGGTCTGTTCCCGGCACACGGCTTTGCGCTCCGGGCGAACCACCGCCACTGCGGAAGGTGAAATCTTCCTCAATAACCGGCCCGTTCTCGCCTTCTACAATACGTACAGACTCATTTGGGTTTTCGCGGGCATAGGCTAATTCTTCGGCCGTTGGCTCATAACGCACGGTCATAATGCCCTGCACTACATCACTGCCGCGAGCAGCCGATTCATCGACGCCAATCATCCGAACGCTTAATGTAGTATTTTCAGCCAATTATCCTCCAATATATTCTGTTTCATTATGTAGTATAGCGCATCTTCATGACAGATTTATGAAGATGACACAGAAAACTGTAAGTTATTCAAATACTAATACTCTACTGGCACAGGATCCAAACTTCGCCATAAATACCAGGTGGCTACACTGCGCCATGGCGCCCATTTATCGGCAGCAAGCTGCTTCATATCCGCCCTAGAGTAATCGGGTGAATAATGCGTTAAAATGCCTTTTTGCAGGCCAATATCGTCTATGGGAAACACATCGGCGCGCAGCAGGTGGAAGATAAGGAACATTTCCGCTGTCCAGCGCCCAATCCCCTTAATGCTGGTGAGGTCTTTAATCGCTTCTTCATCGCTCATGTCCGACCAGTACCCATGGGCAATATTATGCGCCATAAAATGATCCGCTATGGCATTCAGATAGGCTACCTTCTGGCGCGAAAGCCCCAGCCCCCGCAATGCCTCGTGATCCGCTTCCTGCATCGCCTCAGGCTCAAATGGCTGCACATGCGCTTCCAGCCTCGCCCAAATCGCATCCGCCGCCTTCACTGATATTTGCTGCCCCACGATAGCGCGGCACAGGGTGAAAAATGCATCTCCCCTGCCTTGCAGGAACTCTCCCTCATAGCGCGCGATGATTTCACCCATCGTCGGGTCGCTCGCACTAAGCGCTTTGCAGGCCTCTGGCCAATAGTCTGGAAATAATTGCATGCCCCTTCATATGGTGACAAATGACACAATGTAAAGCTTTACAGCCCCATAAGCCTTTGTGTAAAACTGCGCCATATATCAGGAGGACCCTATGAGCGCTGCAGAAAAAAAACAAACCAAAACCCGTACAGAATCCGACACGTTCGGCCCGCTGGATGTGCCAGCCGATAAATATTATGGCGCGCAAACCGCGCGTTCACTCATCAATTTCCCCATCGGTACCGAAACCATGCCGCTGCCGCTCGTGCGCGCGCTGGGTGTGCTGAAGCGTGCCTCTGCCGTGGTGAATATGCGCCTTGGTGTGTTGGATGAAAAAATTGGCAATGCCATCGTAGATGCCGCAACCGAAGTGATGGAAGGCAAGCTAAACGACCATTTCCCTCTGTCCGTTTGGCAAACTGGTTCGGGCACACAAACCAACATGAACACCAATGAGGTGATTGCCAACCGTGCCATTGAAATGCTGGGCGGCAAGCTTGGCAGTAAAGACCCTGTGCACCCCAACGACCATGTGAATATGGGCGCTTCATCCAACGACACCTTCCCTACGGCCATGCATATTGCGGTGGTAGAAGAAATTCAGCGCAGCCTGCTACCATCGTTGAAGAAGCTGCACGATGCACTGGAAGAGAAACAGGACGCATTCAAAGACATCATCAAGATTGGCCGCACCCACTTGCAGGACGCCACGCCGCTCACACTGGGGCAGGAATTCTCCGGCTATGTCACTCAGATGCAATACGGTATCACGCGCATCGAAAGCTGCCTGCCGCGCTTATATATGCTGGCACAAGGCGGCACGGCGGTTGGCACAGGACTGAACGCCAAAAAAGGCTTCGATGAGCAATTCGCTGCCGAGGTGGCTGACATTACGGGCCTTCCTTTCATCACCGCACCAAACAAGTTTGAAGCACTGGCTGCGCATGACGCGATGATCGAAATTTCCGGTGCCATGAATGTGCTGTCTGCATCGCTGATGAAAATCGCTAACGATATTCGCTTCCTTGGATCAGGACCGCGCTGCGGTCTGGGCGAACTATCATTGCCAGAGAATGAACCCGGCTCATCCATCATGCCGGGAAAAGTAAACCCGACACAATGCGAAGCCATGACCATGGTATGTGCGCAGGTGATGGGCAACCACACCACCGTCACTGTGGCAGGCTCTAACGGGCATTTTGAGCTGAATGTGTTTAAACCTGTTATGGTCTATAATG
This sequence comes from Rickettsiales bacterium, assembly GCA_002725445.1. Classification (GTDB taxonomy): domain Bacteria; phylum Pseudomonadota; class Alphaproteobacteria; order Rickettsiales; family UBA3002. Next base: position 6,128 of record PBPD01000083.1, on the reverse strand, counting down.
TGCTGCAATCGATTCGCCTCATCTCGGATGCGGCTATCAGCTTTACGGATAAATGCGTCAAAGGCATCGAAGCGAATGTAGAGCGTATCGAGCAGCTGCGCGACGAATCGCTGATGCTGGTAACGGCGCTTAACCCGCATATTGGCTATGACAATGCAGCCGCTGCCGCCAAAAAAGCGCATAAGGAAAAGACCACACTCAAAGAAGCGGCACTGTCGCTCGGACTGCTCACCGAAGACCAGTTTGACGAATGGGTGCGCCCTGAGAAAATGATCGGCCCGCGCGACTAAGCGCTTATTACTGATCTGACTTTAACACGATATGGCCAGCCTGGCGCAATGCCTCGCTGGCCTTTTCTATGCTCGCCTCTTTCACCATAAAATAGTCGGTGTCATAGGTGGAAATAGCTGTCAGCGACACATCGTTATCAGCCAGCGCTTTGGTGACAGAGGCCATAATACCTACGGTCGTAAAATTGAGCTGGCCGACCATCTGCAGCACCCTCCAGCCACTTTCGGTTTTCATGGCGTTTTGAGCGCGTTCGCGCAGGCAGATCACGGATATTTCGTCATCACCCACCGTTAGCGAAAAGAAAGCATCAACGGCTCGAGCCTTCTGCGCCTCTTCAATTGAGGCGAATTTGCACATGGCATACTGCCCGGGCAATAGCTTGAACGTATAGTTATTCACTATATTCGCTCATGTCGAAGTTGGTATAGATGTGCTTAAACGCTTCAATCGCCTCAGTAGCCGTTTCTTTATCGCGCACGAGCATAGACATCTCAATATAGTTATCACCACTATCAAAGCTGGCCACGTAAAGCGGCGTGTCTAATCCGCCAATTTTCTTTTTCATCATCATCACTTTGCTGATGCCGCCCGCTTTTCTTTTATCGATGATCTCAGCATCGCGCTCTTCATTGAATTCGATAAATACTTCCTGCGGATTTTCGCCTTGCGCATATTTTGTAATGCCATTTATTGCGATACGATATCCTGGCACTGCATCGCTAACGAGCAACGCTGCTTGTTTGGGCCATGGGTATGGCTTTATTCTTTTTTGTATTGCTTCTGGCAGCTTTTTGTTCTGACGGTATTTCGACACATTACTAACATCGATAATGTAGGTATTGTCTGGCTTATCAAAACTAAAAGCCCCTTTAACATTCACATAACTCTCAGCCCATACAGGAGAGGCCATCAACACAGACACCACAAACACCACTATTTTACGCATAACACGCTCCTAACTTATCCTTGCTCAGAGGTTGCAACCGGCTCGCCGCTAGCCCCCCACTCTGCCCAGCTGCCATCATATACAGCAACCTGCGCATTACCTAACTCATAGTAAACTAAAGCGATTATACAGGCAGTCACCCCCGAACCGCAAGTAACCATTGCCGGCTGGCTAATATCGCCCACCCCCGCCTGATCCAGAAGACTGCGCAGCGCATTTGTATCGCGTAGCGTGCCATCTTTGGCCAATAAAGTGCGATACGGCAGATTCAAACTATGCGGTATATGCCCACGCCGCACACCTGGTCTTGGATCTTCTTCTTCGCCCGAAAAACGCGCCCATGAGCGTGCATCAAGCAATGCAACATCAGGCTCATAACTCCAGGTTTTAATATGCTGCTTGTTCACCAGCAGCGCAGGGTTGAATTGAGTATCAAATATGCTACGCGCCGCGGCAAAGCTTTGCGACTCTAGTGCACGCCCTTCGGCTTTCCATTTAGGCAACCCGCCATCCAGCACAAACACGTTCTCGTGGCCAAACACACGAAACATCCACCATAAACGTGCAGCCGAAAACAGCCCTGCGCCGTCATACACCAGCACGGCATCTTCATTGCGAATGCCGAGCCGTTCCACAGCTTCGGCAAAGCGGTCTTCGCTTGGCAGCATATGTGGCAAGTCACTGCTGGCATCGCTCACTTCATCAATATCGAAAAACAATGCACCCGGTATGTGGCCTGCTTCATATTCAGCGCGGCCATCGCGGCCTGTGTCGGGCATATGCCAGCTAGCATCTATAACTACCCACGCATTCTCCGCCAGCCCTTCTGCCAGCGCATCCGTCGAAACCAGCGCGCTTTGGGTTACAGCCATGCTAATATTGTCGATAGGCTTGTTTGCCCGGCACCGTAATGTCAATATGCGCCTGCATAGGTTCTGTATCATTGCCGTCAGCACGCGGCTCAATGTGAGCTAAAACCCGATCGCGCAGCAGCGGACGAATACGTTTGAGTGTAGGGTCATTATCATTGCGATTATCACCCGCAAAGAAAACCGTAACGGTTCGTGTGCGAATGTCTGGGTGGCTAATGCGCATGTGAACATGCGGCGCGTGATTACCATACCCGCCCGGGAAAAGCGTTATAAAAGCAAACTCGCCTACATTATCCGTATAGGTGCGGCCTGCCCCTGCAAACACCGGATCAGGCGTGGCCAATTCCTCCATAGAGGCATAGCGATATTTGCCGTAAGGATTTGCCTGCCACAATTCTATTTCAGCGTCTTTAAGAGGCACACAATTTTCGTCAAACAAACGACCATAGAAATACACTTGCTGGCCTTCTGCTGCCACAGCTTTGCCGGTTGGCTGCGCTAATTTGTTGGAATTGGAAATGCGTGATGCGCCAGGATAGCTTGTGCTGGCATCAGCAGGCGTTATGGCGCACTCACCTTGATAACGGTCTTTTAGCTCCTGCGCATTTGCAGGTTGAAAAGCCAATAAAAGGGATAAAACTAACCAATAGAATATTCGCATGGCTGAAAGATGCCACGCAGAACGCGCTAAGACAAATAAAATATGAAATTATGCGCCGAGTTGAGGTTGCCCCATGCCGCGCTGTGCTTGGCGCGCAGCCTCGGCTTGCTCGAATGTCACAGGGCGATCAGCCACATCTGCAATGTCTTTTTTCTTGCCTTTTGTCAACATATAAGCAGCGCCACCTAAGACGGCCGCACCCGCTACAGCTGCACCAATTACTTTACCTTTTGCAGGCAAGCCTTTCAGGTTTTTTAAACCAAGTTCAGCTTCACGAGCAGCATATTTAGCCGCTGCTTTTTCAGTTGATGGAGTCGCCGCAGCGCGCACATCTTTTGCTTCTTGCACCAGCCCATGAATGGTTTTTTCAGCATCAGTGACTGCCGCACCTTCGGCTGCAGTGGCAACTTGCGCGTGAATCGCTTCAACTTCACCAACCGATTTACCAGTTTGCTCTGCAATACGCTTCACTTCTGATTCATATGCTTTTCCAGCTTTCTCCGCATCTTTGCGACTAGCCTTCATAATTTTGCGCATTTGCTTGTCTGCGCCACCTTCAATTTGTTCGCCGCTTGCGTGACGTATAGCGCGGTCATATGCGTGATCTACACGCGCTCCGCCATAAGGCAGATCCAACGCAGCCTCTTCACCGGCTTTCAATTTCTCGATTTCGCCAGCCAATACACTTTGTTTCATTTTATTGAAACCAACGGAGCCACCAATAGCGCCACCTAAGCCAGTTGCTGCTACGGTTCCAAATCCAGGGCCTTGTTGTTGTTCGTCGCTCATAATAATTTCCTCGTTATACCATTAGTATAGCAAAGAATGCTGCGCTGTATGTGACAGTTTTGTGAAAGTTAGGCTGCTTTTTCACTCGATGAAGCGTCTATAGATTCAAGTATTCCAGACACTTCCGCATCCAGCACCGCCACTTGCTCCACCAAATGGTTGGCCGCTTGCAACGTGCCGTGCACAGCATCTGCCTGCCCACTACCGCCAACAGACCCACTTGTTTTGCCAGCAGCGTTCTCCACCTGTTGCGTGCCTTCAACGGCCTGCTGAATGTTACGACTAATTTCGCCCGTCGCTGCCGATTGCTCTTCTACTGCGGCCGCAATCGCGGTGGATATTTCACTGATCTGGTCAATGGTTTCATTAATGCGGCGAATAGCTTCCACAGCGGAGCCTGTAGAATTCTGAATATCTCCGATCTGCCGGGAAATATCTTCTGTTGCTTTCGAGGTCTGGTCAGCCAAATTTTTCACCTCGGTTGCCACCACAGCAAATCCACGCCCTGCCTCGCCCGCACGCGCCGCCTCAATCGTGGCGTTCAGCGCCAGCAGGTTGGTTTGCCCTGCAATATCCGAAATCAGCTTCACCACATCCCCGATTTTATTCGATGCTTCGCTTAAGCCCATCACTGTTGTGTTGCTGGCCTTTGCATGCTCAACCGCCTGCTGCGCAACGCGCGTCGATTCCTGCACACGCCCACTAATTTCATTAATCGAATAGGTCAACTCTTCAGCTGCCGCAGCCACTGTTTCGAGATTATGGCGCGCTTCCTGCGCCAAACGTGCGATAGCGCTATTATCTGCATCACCTGCACCGTTTTGTGCAGTCAAAAGCTTTTGTGTAGAATCTTGCAGCATCTCTGCTGCGGCATTCACCTCACGCACCAATTGGCGCATGGCTTGCGCTTGTGCGCCAGCATTTGCAACAGACGGCGCAGTGGGCGCAGTGGGCGCATCCGGCGTCACGGTGACAACCTTTTGCGATAAAGCAGCGATATGAAGCATCAGCTGTGATTGCTTAACTTTCGCATAATATTCCCCATCCAGCTCTGCATCGATCGACGCATTATCGCCACGCGTGGCCAGATCCACAATGTCCATTAAATTATTCAGCCGATGCTGCAGCACGCTCAGCTCATCCATGCCTTTTATGGTCATAATACGACTGTCCATGTCACCCTTAATATAGGCACTCACCGCTTCGCTGCTATTTTGAACGTCACGGCGCAGCGTTCCTGCCACCACAATCATAAGCAGCACTGAAAGCACACTCAACGAGTGGAAGATAAGCTCTGCTTCTGCCAGCAATGCTATATCAGCGACATTACCTGCCATTGGCGCAATAAGCGCCAGCACCGATACTACGCCAAGCAATAGAATGCGGTTAAAGGGGGAAAAAAGCATGTAGGAACTCCTGATGTTATGCGGCAGCTTTTTTGGCAGCCTGAGCGCTTTCTATAACGCGGTTAACCACTTTTTCTATTCCCTCCGCAATATCAGCGATAGGGTCTTCGCGCATATAGGCAGCACATGTTGTTATGTTATGCGCTTCGTCATGCACCATATTATCCGAAGCGCAATCCACATGCACCCCGCCCAAACCTTCAATCACGCTGGCGGTATCAGCATCATCACCAATGGTCACTTTTGCGCCCTTGCCTTTGATGGCAGCAACCAGAACCGCTGGTGTAATGCACATTGCACCAATAGGCTTCTTCTGCTCCAAAAACGCATTAATAAGACGCGCATACGCTTCATTCACCTGACAATCACCCCCCTTAAATGCGAGATCAGAAAGGTTCTTGGCGACGCCAAACCCGCCCGGCAGCACCAGCGCATCAAATGCATCGGCCTTTGCATCGCTTAAAGGGGCAATCTTACCGCGCGCAATACGCGCAGACTCTACCAACACATTACGTGTTTCTTGTGTTTCTTCACCTGTTACATGATTCACTACGTGATGTTGATTCTGGTCGGGAGCAAAAACCGACACGTCCGCGCCCGCTTTATCGAGGTATAAAAGACTCAGCACCGCTTCACGGATTTCTGCGCCATCCAGATAGCCGCAGCCAGCTAATACCACTGCTACTTTCACCATAATTACTCTCCCCGTTTAGTGGCTTTAAAAGCTCTCACACACAAGTCTATAGGCTACTAGCAATAAATCAACGGGGGATTTGGCTTTTTAGCTAATGTCTATCAATGGATCACTGTGCCGGGAGGAACGGCCGATTTGTCGGTTTTTTGGCGCAAAGATTCCTTCGCAACCCAGCCATCCACTTTCTTATCTTTATCCTTCTCTTTCAGCACGATACGCTCGTGCGAGCTTTCTTTAGCGTCGATTGAGGTGCTTGGCTGCGTTTCTTTAGTAGCTTGGGTCGGCTTGCCATTCTCTTCCGCAGGCTGTTGTGCTGGCTTGTTGGTTGGTTTACCTTGCTCCGCTTTTGGCGTGCCTTTCTTAGACTCAGGCTTGGTTGGCGCCTGATTCGTCGCAATTTGATTATGCTCCTGACGAATTTCATTCAGCTCCGCTTTTTCTTCAGGCGTGCCATCGCTAGTATGGCGGG
>PBPD01000082.1 GCA_002725445.1 Rickettsiales bacterium | reverse complement strand
TTGGTGCTGCTTTCGGCTTGAATGGTTTGTGTCGACTGCTCGGGGTGGGTTAGCCAGCGTGTGAGTTTTTCAGGTTCTGCAACGGTAGCAGACAGACCAAAACGCACATGATGCGGCGCTAATTGTTGCAAACGCGCGAGGGCAAGTGCCGTGAAGTCACCACGTTTGTTATGTGCAAAATTATGCACCTCGTCGATGATCACACAACGCAGATGCTTAAACAGCTTTGGCGCGTCTGTGTAAGAGAGCATCAACATGAGCGATTCAGGCGTGGTGAGCAAAATATGCGGTGGTTTTTTGCGCTGCCGCTGGCGTTTGGCCGAGGGCGTGTCGCCGTGACGGCTTTCCACTTTCACCTGCAATTGCATCTGTTCAATGGGCTGCAGCAAGTTGCGTTCAATATCATTGGTGAGGGCTTTCAGCGGCGAGATGTATAGCGTGTGCAGCCCTTCGTTTTGTGCCTCGTGAATGTCGATGAGCGAAGGCAAAAAGCCAGATAGGGTTTTGCCGCCGCCTGTAGGGGCGATTAGCAGGCTGGAAGTGCCACGTGCAAACGCATCCAGCATGCGCAGCTGATACGCGTGCGGCTGCCATTGCCTGCTGGCAAACCAGTCTTGCACATAGTCCGGTAAGAGCGTGTTGCTTGATGTGAGCGATTTTTGACCCATGTCATTAATTTAGCGGTGCTTAAAAGGATTACAATGCCACACCCACGTGAATGGATAGAAGTGCGCCCGCAAGGTGTCTATTGTGTGCCCGGCGATTTTTACATCGACCCGTTGCGGCCCGTGGATACGGCGGTGATAACACATGGCCATGCTGATCATGCGCGTGCAGGGCACGGGCACGCGCTGGCAACACCGGAAACGCTGGCTATCATGCAGTGTCGCTATGGCGAGGAGCACGCCGCCAAACAGACGGGCTTGCCGTATAAAACGAGCCACACATTAAACGGCGTGAATGTGAGCTTTTATCCTGCCGGGCATATTTTAGGCAGTGCGCAGGCGGTGCTGGAATTTGAGGGCAGCCGCATTGTATTTGCCGGTGATTATAAGCGCCGACACGACCCTACATGCGCCCCATTCGAATGTGTGCCTTGCGATGTGTTCGTGACTGAAGCCACTTTTGGGCTGCCCGTCTTCACCCACCCACCGATTGAGCAGGAGGTAGCAAAGCTGCTGGAATCTTTGCGGTTTTTTCCCGAGCGGTGTCATCTGGTGGGGGTGTATGCATTGGGCAAATGCCAGCGGGTGATGCTTGCGCTGCGCGAGGCGGGGTATGACCGCACCTTGTATTTGCATGGAGCGCTGGTGAAATTATGCGAGCTGTATGAAGCGCATGGCATAGCTTTAGGCGATTGGCAGGCTATAGGCCATATGAACAAAAAAGAGCTGGCGGGCGAGATTGTGTTAGCGCCACCGGGGCAAACCGCTGACCGTTGGTCGCGCAATTTGCCTGAGGTGATGCCAGCCGTAGCCTCGGGCTGGATGCAGATAAGGGCGCGTGCCAAACAGCGCCGTGTGGAAATGCCGTTGATTATCTCGGATCATGCGGACTGGAATGAATTGATACAGACATTACGCGATGTCGATACGCCTGAAATATGGGTGACGCATGGGCGTGAAGAAGCGCTGGTGCATTATGCGACACGCGAACTCGGGCTGAAGGCGCAGGCCTTGTCGCTTTTGGGGTATGAGGAGGATGGCGACTGATGGAAGCCTTCTCACATTTGTTAAACCGCTTGTATTTTACGCATGGCAACAACGCGAAAGGCGAGCTGATAAAGGATTATTTTGCGCATACGCCTGATCCTGATAGGGGGTGGGCATTGGCGGCATTAGCGGGTGAATTGTCGTTTGATCTGTTTAAGCGCTCGCTGGCGCGCGACTTGATCAAGGAGCGTGTGGATCCGGTGTTGTTTGAAATGAGCTATGATTATGTGGGGGAGTCGGCCGAAACCATCGCGCATTTATGGCCGGAAAGTGAGAATAGGCAAAGACTCAACCGCCTGCCTTCGCTGCATGAGGTGATCGAACAGTTTAACGAACGCACCAAAGAAGGAGTGCGCGAATATCTGACCTTGTTGCTAGATAATTGCGACGCTAACCAACGTTGGGCGCTGTTGAAGCTTGGCACGCGCGGCTTGCGTGTGGGGGTGTCGGCGCGTTTTATCAAGAAAGTGCTGGCAGAATTTGGCGGTGTGGATGTGAATGACGTGGAGTCAGTCTGGCATGGTGTGACGCCGCCTTACACCGAGTTGTTTGCGTGGCTGGAAGGCAAAGCGCCGATGCCTGATATGAGTGAGCGGGTGACCTTTCATCCGGTGATGTTAGCGCACCCTCTGGAAGAGAAAGACCACGAGACGCTGGATGTGGCAGCCTATCAGGTCGAATGGAAATATGATGGCATTCGCGTGCAGCTGGTGAGCACGCCGCAGGGCAAGGCGCTTTTTTCCCGCACGGGCGATGACATTGGCGCGGCGTTTCCTGATCTTTTGGAGGCGGTTGATTTTATGGCTGTGCTGGACGGCGAATTGCTGGTGGAAAAAGACGGGCGCACAGGTAGCTTCAACGATTTGCAACAACGCCTTAATCGTAAGACTCCAACCAAAAAAATGCTAAAAGAGAGCCCGGCTTTTATGATTGCCTATGACCTTTTGCGCATAGGCGATGAAGATATGCGCGAGCGCCCATTGGAGGAGCGCAGCGCCCGCCTGCGCGATTGGCACACGCAGCAGCAACCTGCTCGCATCAAGCGTGCGCAGATATTGCCAGCAGATGATGTTGAAATGCTGCAAGCCTTGCGAGATGAAGCAGAGCGCGGCCATGAGCATCATATAGAAGGGCTGATGCTCAAACGCAAAGATAGCCCCTATGTGGCCGGCCGACCAAAGGGTGTGTGGTATAAATGGAAGCGTGATCCGTTAGTGATCGACACGGTCATGCTCTATGCACAGCGCGGGCATGGCAAACGCTCTTCGTTTTATTCGGATTTCACCTTCGGTTTGTGGCAGAGCGAGCAGCTCTTGCCTGTAGGCAAAGCCTATTCGGGATTTACCGATGAGGAGTTGAAGCAACTCGACAAATTTGTACGCAATAATACCATCAATCGTTTCGGGCCTGTGCGCGAAGTGGAAAAAACATTGGTATGCGAGCTGGCATTTGACTCGGTGCACGAATCTAACCGTCATAAATCCGGCGTGGCGTTGCGCTTTCCACGCATTCACCGCATACGCTGGGACAAACCCGCAAACGAGGCTGATACGCTGGATAATCTGAAGGCGCTGATCGTATGAAAAAAGCCAACTTGCCAACTAAACTATGTGTAACTTGTCAGCGGCCATTTGCGTGGCGTAAAAAATGGGAGAAATGCTGGGAAAATGTTAAATATTGTTCGCAGCGTTGTCGAAGGCAGGCAAAGTCCAACAGCACATGTGAATAATGGCAACTCTCAGACTCATCTTAGGTGACCAACTAAGTCATAATATATCGAGCTTATCCGATTGTGATAAAAACGAAGATGTTATTCTTCTGGCTGAGGTGAAGGATGAAGCCACCTATGTAAAGCATCACAAAAAGAAGATTATCTTTCTATTCTCAGCCATGCGCCATTTTGCGCAAGCGCTGAAGGAGAAGGGCTATCAGGTGCGCTATATTCAGCTGAATGACCAGCATAATAGCCACAGCCTGAGCGGAGAAGTGCAGCGCGCACTCAACACACAAACATTCGACAAGGTTATCGTGACAGAGCCAGGTGAATACCGCCTATGGGAGGCGATGCAAAACTGGTCTGATACGCTTGGTGTGCCAGTGGAAATACGCGATGATGATCGCTTTTTATGCTCGCGCGCTGACTTTGCGCAATGGATGGATGGGCGCAAAAACGTGTTGATGGAGCATTTTTATCGCTCCATGCGCCAGCGAACAGGGTTGCTGATGCAGGGGGATGAGCCCGAAGGCGGCACCTGGAATCTGGATAAAGAAAACCGTAAGCCTTACAAGGGCGATGTAGCGATAAAAGGCCCGATGGAGTTTACGCCCGATGCCATCACGACCGAAGTGATCGAGTTGGTGGAGCGCTGGTTTGGCGAACATTTTGGCGAGAGTGAGCCGTTCTGGTTTGCGGTGACGCAGACGCAAGCCAAACGCGCGTTAAGCTATTTCATTACACATAGCTTGCCACATTTCGGTGATTATCAGGATGCGATGGTTGCGGGCGAGCCCTATCTGTTTCACTCGCTTTTATCGCCGTATATCAATGCAGGGTTGCTGGATCCGCTCGATATCTGCAAACAGGTGCAGGAAGCCTATGCGTCGGGTGATGTGCCGTTGAATGCGGCGGAAGGCTTTATTCGCCAGATCATTGGCTGGCGTGAATTTATCCGTGGAATTTATTGGCATCATATGCCGGATTATGTGCAGAAAAACCACTTGTTGGCGCAACGTAAACTGCCTGCTTTTTACTGGAATGGCGATACCGATATGCGTTGCATGCGCGAGGCAATCGAAACAACGCGACGCGAAGCCTACGCGCATCATATCCAGCGGCTGATGGTGACCGGTAATTTTGCACTTCTGGCAGGGCTGGACGTGCGGGAAGTGTGCGAATGGTATCTGCTGGTGTATGCGGATGCCTATGAGTGGGTGGAGCTACCAAACACGTTGGGTATGGCCTTGCATGGCGATGGCGGGGTGGTGGGTACAAAACCCTATATTGCCAGCGGTTCCTACATCAATCGCATGTCAAATTACTGTAAAGACTGCCGCTATAACGTGAAAGAAAAGACAGGCGAGGGTGCATGCCCATTCAATTTCCTGTTTTGGGACTTTCTCATACGCCACCGCGAGCGCTTTGCAAACAACCGCCGCATGCAGATGATGTACCGTAATTTGGACCGTATGGACGAGGGCTTGCAAAAAGAAATTGCCTCACAAGCCAAATCATTTCTGGAAGGGTTAGCGTAAACACGGTATAGTTGTACTCGCATTCCTATCAAAATCAAAAATTGTAAGACGACACGATGCAAGCAGAGCCCATTGAAATCCTGTTAGTGGAAGATAATCCAGGTGACGTAGAGCTGACGCGTGAGGCGTTTGAAGATATGCGCCTTAGCAATAATCTATATGTAGCCAGGGATGGTGAAGAGGCGCTGGACTTTATTTATCAACGTAACGGGTATGAAAATAGTGTGCGTCCTGATCTTATCTTGTTGGATTTGAACCTGCCACGCATGAACGGGCAAGAAGTGCTGGATGTGCTGAAAAAAGATCCGAAATATAAAACCATACCGACGGTTGTTTTGACGAGCTCACAAGCTGAGAAGGACATACTTGAGTCTTATAAGCTGCATTGTAATAGCTATATCGTAAAGCCCGTAAATATGACGCAATTTCATGAAGTGGTTGAGTCTATTAGGCAGTTTTGGTTCCAAGTGGTTAAGCTACCGATGGGTGAGGATACATGAATGCCGTCGAACAAAAAGCAAGCGCAGAGCAAGACGCCTATATCAAAGCATTAGAAAGCAAAGTCGCACAGCTTGAAGAAGAGCTGCAGCGCTTTGTCTATGCGGTGTCGCATGACTTGAATGCGCCTATGCGGGCCTGCAGCAGCTTTGCTCGCCTGCTTGAGCAGCGTTACAGCGAGCAGCTCGACGATAAAGGCAAACGCTATTTAAGCTTTATTGGTGCCAACGGCAGCAAAGCCCAGCAAATGATCGAAGCGTTACTGACCTATTCGCGTATCGATTCGCGTGCAGAGCCGCCGCAAGCGATTAATGTTGAGCATGCCCTTGAGTATGTGTTGGGGCAGCTAAAGCCTATGATTAACGAAAAAGCTGCCGTCATTGAGCTAGCTAACTTTCCAACCATATATATGGATGCAAAGCATTGCAGTATATTGTTTTATTGCCTGATAAATAATGCACTCACATATACTAAACCAGACATGACACCGCATGTGCTGATATCTGGCGAAAAAGATGAAGCTGCAGGTGAGGTGACCTACCGCGTGCAGGATAACGGTGTAGGAATAGACCCCCGCTTTCATGAGGATGTATTCACTATTTTTCGGCGTTTACATGTCGAAGAAGAGTATCCGGGTATCGGGGCTGGTTTGGCACTGGCTAAGCGTATTATTGAAAAGGCAGGAGGGCGAATTTGGGTTGAATCCAATGGGAAGGATGGCACCACGCTCTGTTTTACCTGTAAGTCGGCTCATGCCTAGCCAGTGCTAGTGCAAAAAGAGTGTCCTAATAGGAGGCATATATATCGCCATGGTTGATAAAATAGTCAAAATAATGCAATCTATGGTTTATAGGAGCTAACCATCCAGGAATAAAAAAAGTGGCAAGCAACAAAGCAATCCAGCTTCTGCTGGTGGAAGATTCTATTACCGATGCGTATCTGGTTCAGGAAATGCTTTCATGCGAAGCGCCGGGGCGTTTTCACATTGTAAATGCACCTCGTTTAATCGATGCATTCCATTTAATCGAGAAACGTAAATTTGATGCGATCTTACTTGATCTCAACCTGCTTGATATCGATGGGATTGCCTCTGTGACCGCGCTGCATAACGAGAAGCCGCACTTGCCCATTGTGGTGTATACAGGGATGGATGACCCAACCCTTGCCACCAAGGTAAAAGAATGCGGTGCTACGGGCTTTCTCGTGAAGGGACGTGCGGATGGCAAAATGATCCAATATTCCATCGAGCACGCATTAATGGCCGCCTAGGTCTGTACTTCTGCGAAAACACACCTAAATTAGGGGGCATGAATGAAGCGATGCCCCATACCCACACTGCTGACATTGCGCTGAAATGTAAGCGCTGGCTGGAATGTATCGCCCTGTTTGTAGGGCTGCCTGTGGTGTTTTATTTCTTTCCGCTGATAGGCGTATTGTTTGTGGCGTTATGGGCCTTGGTACTATTATGTTTTGCGGTGCTTAAGTTCAGCATGCGCCGCAATTTGAAGGATTATTATCGCCTCAAGTTGATGAGTCGGGAAAATCTGGTGCCAGTGCTGGCGCGTTTTTTGGTATGTGCTATAGCGCTGGCTGCACTGACCTTTTTTTACGTGCCTGATAAACTGCTGTTTTTGCCGCAGGAGCTACCAAAATTGTGGCTGCTTATTATGGTGTTTTACCCGATGTTATCGGCATGGCCGCAGGAGTTTATATTCCGTATTTTCTTCTTTGAGCGCTATCAGGATATCTTCCCGACCAAGCATAGTATGATTTTGGCAAGTGGTATCGCCTTTGGGCTGGCGCATATTATGTTTAATAACTGGGTGGCCATATCGCTCACCCTAATTGGCGGTGTGATGTTCTCTTACACATTCCACAAAACCCGTTCGTTCTGGCTGGTGTGGTTTGAACATGCCATTTATGGCTGCTTCCTGTTCACCATAGGCTTAGGCCACTTTTTCTACACGGGTAATATTCAGCCTTAAGCAGTGCGCACAGGCTGTTGATGTGCCACGAGAATTTTTAGCAAACGATAAAGCACTATACTGTTAAAGATGTGCCACACAAAATGCGTGCCATAAGGGAAGCTGTCGCAGATGCTGTTATCGATAGTGCGGAACAGAAGTGACGCAGTCCAAATGGCGATCACTATCCATATATGCGGGGCAATGACGCGATTATAGCGGTAGCATGCCAGTGCAATAACCACCAAGGTGACATAGGTGGGCACATACATGATGGTGCCATTCAGCATGTCGGGCGATGCGAACAGTTCGAACAAGGTTGTCAGCCCTATGAACGCCAACCAGCCGAGCAATGTTTTGATACGGCCAAAGTTGAACGCACGCCGCAGAAAAAAGACCAGATAGAAATGGATGAAAAGGGCGATCGGTATGACATCCATCAACACACTCCAACGCGTGGCATAGGTGTGCCATAGGCCGCTGCCAACACCGATAATGGCAAGAATAACCGTTAGCAGCCAAATGTCCCAGCAATGGCGGAAGGTGCGATTGGGCATGCGGTAAAGCAAGTGCGCTATACGCAAGGCGTAAAAGATGAAAAACAGGTTGGTGACGGCGTTTAGTGGTTCAGCTAACAAGCCGGACTCGCCCGCACGTTCACAGTAATTATCAAGATAAGATAAGGTGTTGTCGTTTGTTGCCATGCAGGTTAGTGCTCCAGCTTATCTATTAAGCCGAGCCGCTTAAGGCGTGCTTCGCGGTTTACGTTACGGATCAGTTGTTTCATCACGATGAAGATGAGTAGCGCGTTCAGAATATGCCACATGAAGTGGGTGCCTATGGGCAAAATGTCGCATACCGCGTTGTCGATCGAACGGAAGAACAGCGACGCCACGCCTACCAGTGCCGCCATCAGGAAATATTGCGATGAAGGGCGCGCTTTAAGGTGTAGGTAAACGGCAATCATTCCGAGTGCCACCATGGTAGAAAGATAACCAATAGAGTCGTTCAGCGCGCGCGGGAAATAGCTGATGAACATATGCGTGAAGCCTGCAAAGGCGATGTAGCATATGGTGGCCTGAAACAAATTGCATTTACCAATGCGGAACAACACGCTGAAGAAGAACGCGTTGATGAACAGGAATATCGGCACCGCATCGAACAATTCGGTCGTGATGGTCGGGTAGGCATGAAAGACAATACTAGCGCCACCAATGATAAAGATAAGAAATGTCAGGAAGTGGATGTCCAGAATCCACCGTTCTTCAAGATCAGGATGCTTGTGATAATATTTGTACAGCCGGTAAGCGACAAAGATAAAAGCAAAATTAGACAGCACATTTAGGGGTTCTTCCCATATGCCGGGGCCAAGGCGCTCGCATACACCATAGAAGTGTTGCAGCGAATCGGACGGCTCAAGTGGGGTGCTAAGTTTAGAATCCATAATATTGATTGTACTAGAATTCTTCAGCGTTGGAAATCACAACCTATGCTGCGCTGCAAGAGGTGCTAGGCGCAACGCAAAAATATGCTATAATAGCAACATGATAATTCGCGGATCCGACATACAAGGTTCGCAGGGCAATTATTGCGACCTCTATCTATGTCCCAATTGCAGCATGAGTTATGCGCATTTTGAAAATCTCATGTGGTGGGTTGGGGGCATTAGTTTGTTCATCGGTAGTATCTTCTTTTTGCAGGGCGCATGGCCTGTGGTGGGCTTTATGGGGGTGGATGTATTGCTGATCTATTGGGCATTCAAAAGCTATTTCAGGCACGCCAAAGCATATGAGCATGTGCAATTGGATAATGACTATTTGCATCTGGAACATGTAGACGCAAAAGGGCGGGCGCAACACTGGCAGTTGGAGCCAGGTATGATGCGCGTGCTTCGCGAGGGTGAGGGGCGCAAAGCACCGCTCAGACTATATGCGCAGGGCAGCACAGTGGAGCTTGGCCGCTATATTGCGGATGATGAAAAAAACTATATTTGCACACAATTGAAAGAAGCATTGCGTTTGCGCCTGAAAGCACTGCCGCACCAATAACGTACAAAACCCTCGAAAAGGCTTGCTATGCCTGTTTTTTTTCGCTATTGCGGTAAGCCCCTTAATCTTCTGCAATTATTATATGAAAGGTAGGCAGATCATGGCTTTTGCTGCAAATTTGGGATTCCCCCGTATTGGTGCTAACCGCGAATTGAAAAAAGCGGTTGAAGCGTTCTGGAAAGGCGACAGCAGCGAGCAGGAACTCATGCAAATGGCTGCCGATATTCGTGAAGCAAACTGGAAGCGCCAGAAAGAAGCGGGATTGAACTTCATTCCTAGCAATGATTTCTCGCTGTATGATCAGGTGTTGGATCACATTCATATGTTTGGTGTGGTGCCGGATCGCTATGCTTCAGTTAAAGGTAAGGGCGAGTTGGCCACCTATTTTGCGATGGCGCGTGGCCTGCAGGGCGACGGTGTAGATGTGGTGGCAATGGAAATGACCAAATGGTTCGACACTAACTACCACTATATTGTGCCGGAATTCGACGCGGATCAGAGCTTTAAGCTGAGCACCGCGAAAGCTGTCGAGCAGTATAAGGAAGCGAAAGAAAAAGGCTTCGATACACGTCCGGTAATCATCGGCCCTGTTACCTTCCTGAGTCTGGGTAAAATTCGTGACAGCGAAGCATCGCCTGTTGCGCTGTGGAACAAACTGGTGCCTGTGTATGTGGAGCTACTGAAGCAATTGGCGGAAGCCGGCGCTACATGGGTGCAGATCGACGAGCCTTGTCTGGCGCTGGATTTGAGTGATGCGCAGAAAGAAGCATACCGCGAAGCCTACAGCACGATTGCGAATGCGAAGACGGGCGTGAAGCTTATGCTCACCACCTATTTCGAAGGCCTGCGTGACAATGCTGAGTTGGCGGCTAATCTTCCAGTAGACGGATTGCATATCGACCTCGTGCGTGCCCCAGAGCAGCTGAACGACATTGTGCCTCTGTTGCAGGAAAATCAACTCCTGTCGTTGGGCGTGGTGGATGGCCGCAACATCTGGAAGACAGATCTGAGCAAAGCGCTGGATACGATTCAGAAAGCGGCAGAGCGTATGGGCACCGAGCGTCTGGTGGTTGCGCCTAGCTGCTCGCTGTTGCATAGCCCGGTTGATCTGGATGCGGAAGCCGAGCTGGATGATGAGTTAAAGCAATGGCTGGCATTTGCAGTGCAGAAGCTGGACGAAGTGGCCGCTATTGCAAATACCATCAACGGTAAAGACACTGCCGGCGTGCTGGAAGCGAATGCGAAGGCTGTGCAGGCGCGTGGCGTGTCCGAACGCATTCACAACAAAGCCGTGAAAGAGCGTTTGGCCAGTGTTGATGATAAGATGCTAAATCGCAAAGCGCCATTTGCAGAGCGCATTAAAGGCCAGGAAGCAAATCTGAACCTGCCTGTGTTGCCAACCACTACTATCGGTTCGTTTCCACAAACCAAAGAGGTGCGTGCTAAACGTGCGCAGTTCAAAAAAGGTGAGCTGGATCGTGCGCAATACGACAGCTTCCTCGAGCAGGAAACCGAAAAATGCATTCGTTTCCAGGAAGAGGTGGGGCTGGATGTATTGGTGCACGGCGAATTCGAACGTAACGACATGGTGGAGTATTTCGGCGAGAAGCTGAATGGTTTTGCTTTCACCAAGTTTGGTTGGGTGCAGAGCTACGGTTCGCGCTGCGTGAAACCACCGATCATTTTCGGTGATGTGTCGCGCCCTGAGCCAATGACCGTGCGCTGGGCTACGTTTGCGCAATCCAAGACCGAGCAGGTGATGAAAGGTATGTTAACGGGTCCTGTTACCATTCTGCAGTGGTCGTTTGTGCGTGATGATCAGCCGCGTGAGACCACCTGTAAGCAGATTGGTCTGGCCATTCGCGATGAAGTGATTGACCTTGAAGAGGCTGGCATCAAAGTGATCCAGATTGACGAGGCTGCACTGCGTGAAGGCTTGCCGCTGCGCCGTAGCGATTGGGAATCCTACCTGAAATGGGCGGTAGATTCGTTCCGTATTACCGCTTCGGGTGTGGAAAACACCACGCAGATTCACACGCACATGTGTTATTCTGAGTTCAATGACATCATCAAAGCCGTAGCGGCTATGGATGCGGATGTGATCTCGATCGAAACCTCGCGTTCGGCGATGGAACTGCTGGATGCTTTCGTTGAGTTTGACTATCCAAACCAGATTGGACCGGGCGTATATGACATTCACAGCCCACGCGTGCCTAAGCAAAGCGAGATGGAATATCTGCTGAGCAAGGCATTGGAAGTATTAAACCCAGAGCAGCTTTGGGTTAATCCAGACTGTGGCCTGAAAACACGCGGTTGGGAAGAAGTCGAGTCGGCTTTGCGTGCGATGGTACAAGCGGCCAAGACAATGCGTGAAAAAGTGGGTGAGAACCGCCAAGCAAGTTAATCCTGAATGAGGCGAAGTTAGTGCTAGACATTAGCTTCGCTTAGGGCTATTGCTGCGACTAATTCTCATTCACAATAAGGGGAGGGCTTTATGCGCTTTATACTATTATGTCTCGCGGCGCTTGCAATGTCCGCGCAGGCAATCGCAGCAGATGAAGTGAACATCTATTCTGCCCAGAAAGAGCATCTCATTCGTCCATTGCTGGATGCATTTACCGAGCAAACGGGCATTGAGGTGAACTTTACCAGCGGATCGCCGGACGCATTGCTGACGCGTCTGGAAAAAGAAGGCCAGCACACACCCGCCGATTTGTTGTTGACGGTTGATATTGGCAATATCTACCAGGCAAAAGAAAAAGGCGTGTTGCAGGCCATTGAATCAGATTATTTGAACGAACGTATTCCATCGCATTTGCGTGGTCCAGATGGTCAGTGGTATGGCGTGGCAGTGCGTGCCCGTGCCCTATTCTATGATTCTGAGCGCAACCCGCGTGATGGGTTTGCGTGTCGTTACGAAGCGCTGAGTTCGGATATGTGGGAAGATTCTGTCCTGATTCGTTCTTCAAACAACATTTACAACCAGTCTCTTCTGGCTTCGCTTATCGCGCATAACGGTGCGGAAGCAGCCGAGCAATGGGCGGCAGGTGTAGTGCGTAACATGGCGAAGAAACCCGAAGGTGGTGACCGTGACCAGTTGCGTGCACTGGCTGTAGGTGAGGGTAATATTGCAGTGTCCAACACCTATTATTATGGCTTATTGTTAAATTCGGAAGATCCACGTGATCGTGAGCTGGCGCAGAAAATCACCCTGTGCTTCCCTAATCAGGATGGCCGTGGCACCCATGTTAATGTTCGTGGTGGCGGTGTAACCGCGCACGCCAAAAATAAAGATAATGCCATCAAGCTGATGGAGTTCTTTGTAAGCGATGAGGGGCAACGTTTCTTCACGAATCACAATTATGAATATCCGGCTGTTCCTTCCGTGGCGCCTAATGAAACCGTAGCCAAATGGGGCGAGTTTAAGCAGGACACGCTGAATCTGGAGCAGGTCGGTAAATACAATGCCGAGGCGGTGAAAATTTTTGATCGTGTTAGCTGGCAGTAAAAATACATTTTTACGAACTGCGGTATGGCTGTGTGCGATTGTACTGGCCATACCGCTAGCCACTATAGTGCTGGCTTTTTTTGCGCCTGATAATGGTACGCTAGCCCATTTTAGCGAAACGGTTCTGCCCCGCTACGTGATCAATAGTATTTTGCTGGTTGTCGGGGTGGGCATTTTGAGCTTTGCCTTTGGCGTGAGCACGGCATGGTGGATTACGCTTTACGAATTTCCGGGACGTAAATGGCTGGAGTGGCTTATTCTGCTGCCTTTGGCTGTGCCGGCCTATGTGCTGGCGATGGTCTATACACGCTTGCTAGAGCCTGCCGGTATAGTTCAGACCGCTTTGCGTGATGCCATGGGCTGGCAGGTGGGTGAGTATATCTTCCCTAATATACGTAGCCTTGGCGGGGCAGTGTTGCTGCTCTCGCTGGCATTGTTCCCCTATATTTACATGCTGGCGCGCGCGGCGTTTCGCAATCAATGTGCGGCGCTATACGAAACCGCTTTGCTGTTGCGTGTGCCTGCATCGCAATGGTGGTATCGCATCGCTATTCCTGCCGCGCGCCCGGCGCTTGTGGTGGGGCTTTCGTTGGTGCTGATGGAAACGCTGGCTGACTTCGGCACGGTATATCTGCTTGGCGTGGAAAGTTTTACTACTGGTATATACCGCGCTTGGTATGGCATGGGCGAAATTGGCACGGCGGCAAAACTGGCAGCCTATCTGTTGTTGTTTGTGATGGTTGCGTTGTGGCTGGAGCGACGCTCGCGCGGGCAGGCGCAATATGCAACATTACAATCGGACAATCGCCGTATAGAGCATCGCACCCCGTCGCGGCCGAAGCAATGGA
>PBPD01000081.1 GCA_002725445.1 Rickettsiales bacterium | reverse complement strand
CGAAAAACCTGAAAACGCTGAAAACGGAAAAGCCGCAGGAAGTGCCCGCATCACCAGCGCGCGCCGCAAAGCCTGCCCCTCGCAAAACAGAGGCCGAAGAGAAAAAAGAGAAAAAAGAAAAGATGAAACTGAAGCGCGGCGAAGGACGCCGTTCTTCGGGCAAACTTACCGTTGCGCAAGCGCTTGGCATGCAGGAAGAACGCATGCGCAGCCTGGCGTCGATTAAGCGTCAGCGTGCCAAGGCCAAAAAAGATGAGGATGGCGATCTGTCGGGCGATCAGGAAAAGATCGTACGCGAAGTGATCGTGCCAGAAGTTATCACCGTGCAAGAGCTTGCTAACCGTATGGCGGAGCGTTCTGTTGATGTGATTAAAGCGCTGATGCAATTGGGCACGATGGCGACCGCACAGCAAACCATTGATGCCGACACGGCCGAGCTGATTGTTGAAGAATTTGGCCATAAGCTGAAACGCGTAAGCGAAGCGGACGTGGAAGACAGCTTGGTGCAGGTGGACGACAAAGAAGAAGAGTTGAAGCCTCGCCCACCGGTTGTGACCATCATGGGCCACGTTGACCATGGTAAAACCTCGCTGCTGGATGCATTGCGCGAAACCGATGTGGTAGCAGGTGAAGCAGGTGGCATCACGCAGCATATTGGTGCGTATCAGGTGCAGCTGGAAGGCGGCGATAAGATTACCTTCCTCGATACGCCGGGCCACGAAGCCTTTACCGCGATGCGTGCACGCGGCGCGCAAGTGACCGATATTGTGATTCTGGTAGTAGCAGCGGATGATGGCATCATGCCACAAACCGAAGAGGCAATTAACCACGCGAAAGCAGCGGGTGTGCCAATTATCGTGGCGATCAACAAGATCGACAAGCCAGACGCTGATCCTGAAAAAGTGAAGAATATGCTGATGAGCTTTGGGCTGGTGCCTGAAGATTTCGGCGGTGATATTATTACGGTTGAAGTATCGGCATTGCAAAAGCTGAATCTGGATAAGCTGGAAGAAGCGATTCTGCTGCAGGCAGAAATGCAGGAGCTGAAAGCGAATCCCGATCGTAGCGCTAGCGGCGTAGTGATCGAGGCGAAAATGGAAAAAGGCCGTGGTACAGTGGCAAGCCTGCTGATTCAGCGTGGTACGCTGCAAGTGGGCGACATTGTGGTAGCCGGTGCATCGTACGGTAAGATCCGTGCGATCACCAATGACCGTGGCACCATGCTGGACGATGCCGCACCTGCCTTGCCGGTTGAGGTGCTGGGCTTGAGCGAGCCGCCGGAAGCGGGTGACGAATTCGCCGTGGTAGAAAACGAGAAAACCGCGCGTGACATCACCGAATACCGTCAGAAGAAACACAAGCAGGCACAGGTCACTGCATCGACTAAAACGATGGATCAGCTGTTTGCGGGTGCATCGGGCGATGCGCCAACCGAAATGCCGCTGATTGTGAAAAGTGATGTGCATGGTTCTGCCGAAGCGATTGCTGGCAGCATGGGCAAATTCAACGACGAAGAAGTGAAAGTGAAGATTATTCACTCCGCCGTTGGCGCGATCAACGAGTCGGATGTGTCGCTGGCACAAACCACCAATGCGATGATTGTCGGCTTCAATGTACGCGCGACCAATCAGGCGAAGCAGCTAGCTGATCGTGAAGGCGTGAATATCCGTTATTATTCGGTTATTTATGACCTTGTAGACGATGTGAAGCAGGCGCTGAGCGGTATGTTGTCGCCAGAAGTGCGCGAGAACTTCTTAGGTTATGCAGAGATTCGCGAAGTCTTTAGCATTACCAAAGCGGGTAAAGTAGCGGGCTGTATTGTAACGGACGGTGTGATCAAGCGCGGCGCGAAAGTTCGCCTGCTGCGTGATAACGTGGTGATTCATGAAGGTTCGCTGAAGACCCTGAAACGCTTCAAAGACGAAGTCAAAGAAGTGAAGAACGGGTTTGAATGTGGTATGGCGTTCGAGAATTACGATGATATCAAGGTCGGTGACCAGATTGAGGCGTTCGAGCTGCAGGAAATGGCGCGTACTATCGAAGAGAAGAAAGACACGCCAAAAGACTCACAGGAAAAAGCGCAGGAAAGCGCATAAGGAGGCCGCATGCCAAAACACGCCGCGAAAATGCCTTCGCAGCGCCAGTTGCGTGTAGGTGAAGAACTGCGCCATGCTTTGTCAGAAGTATTCATGCGTGGCGAGAGCCATATCCCTGAACTGGATAGCGCTTCGATTACGGTGTCGGAAGTGCGCATCAGCCCTGATTTGAAGAATGCGAGTGTTTATGTGCTGCCGCTGGCAGGCCGTGGCGCCGAACATATTGTGCCACTACTCAACGAAGTGGCGCCAACCCTGCGCAAAGTGATGATGCGCAAAGTCGTGTTGAAATATGCACCGAAGCTGACATTCAAAATGGACAAATCCTTTGAAACAGCAGATCGCATCAACACACTATTGAATCAACCAGAAGTGCGCCGCGACATCGTAGCCGAGCCGGAAGATGAGTCAGGCGAAGAAGAGTAAGCTGCCCAAGCGCGCGTTACATGGGTGGCTTAATATCGATAAACCCTATGAAATGGGCTCCACAGACGTGGTGCGGCAGATAAAGAAAATGCTGCGACCTGTGAAAGTGGGGCATGCAGGTACGCTCGACCCGTTGGCCAGTGGTATTCTGCCTATTGCGCTGGGCGAGGCGACCAAAACCATTCCCTTCATGCAGGATGCGGGCAAAACCTATCAGTTTGTGGTGAAGTGGGGCGAGGCGACTACCACCGACGACGCAGAAGGCGAGGTGTGTGAGCGCTCTGATATACGCCCGGGCAAACAGGCGATAGAAGAGGCATTGCCAGCATTCACGGGGGTGATCCAACAAATTCCGCCCGCTTATTCAGCGATTAAGGTAAATGGCAAACGTGCTTATGACATGGCACGGGCAGGCGAGACGGTGGAGCTGCAGGCGCGCAGCGTGCATGTAAACTCTTTTCGTTTGCTGTCCTGTGAAGCGGATGAAGCGCGTTTTGAGGTGGAGTGCGGCAAAGGCACCTATATTCGTTCGCTGGCGCGTGATGTAGCGCAAAAATTGGGCACATGCGGGCATGTCACCTTTCTGCGGAGGGTGCGTGTGGGAAAATTTACTGAAAAAACCGCGATTTCACTGGATTTACTAGAGCAAATCATGCATAGTGCCGCCACTTCCGAGCCTGAGGGGTTGGAAGAGGTTGTATTATCCCCTGCAACGGCGCTGGACGACATCCCGGCCATCGTAGTGGATGAAGCGGGCAGCCGGCGCATTCGCCATGGCCAAACGCTCACCACCCACAAACCGCTAAAATACGGCCAGTCCGTAGCGCTTATGTGGGACGGTAAGCTGCTAGCCATCGGCCAATGGGACGGAAGCCATATAAAACCAAAACGAGTTTTGAATTATTGAAGAAGGAGATATGTGATGTCGATTACTGCTGAACGTAAGCAAGAATTAATCAATGAATACGCTGTGCAAGATGGCGACACCGGTTCGCCGGAAGTGCAATGTGCGATCCTGACCGATCGCATCAACAATCTGACCGAGCACTTCAAATCGCACAAGAAAGATCACCACTCACGCCGTGGGCTGTTGATCCTGGTTGGACGCCGTCGTAATCTTCTGGACTACCTGAAGAAAAAAGACCAGTCCCGTTATAGTGACCTGATCAAGCGTTTGGGTCTGCGTAAATAATGCATTTTGGAATGTATGACACGAAGGCGCGTGCTACAAAAGTGGCATGCGCCTTTGTGCGTATTGTAGGTGTCCTCCCGCGGTAGGTAGGTGGATATATTTTTAGTAGGTAAATAAAGGAAATAGATATGTTTAATGTTACAAAGAGAGAGATAGAGTGGGGCGGACGCAAGCTGACACTTGAGACCGGGCGTATTGCTCGTCAAGCGGACAGCGCAGTATTGGTAACCTATGGCGACACCATGGTGTTGTGCGCCGTGACCGCTGCAAAAGTGGCAAAACCGGACATCGATTTTTTCCCGCTGACGGTGAATTACATCGAGAAGACCTATTCCGCTGGTAAGATTCCGGGTGGTTTCTTCAAGCGTGAAGGTCGTCCAACAGAAAAAGAAACGCTGACCTCGCGTCTGATCGACCGTCCGATCCGTCCATTATTCCCAAGCGGTTTCTACAACGAAACCCAAGTGGTATGTACAGTTGTATCGCACGATCTGGAAAATGATGCAGATATCCCTGCTATGGTGGGTGCGTCTGCCGCGCTGACATTGTCGGGCATTCCGTTTATGGGCCCAATTGGTGGCGCGCGCGTTGGCCGTATCGATGGCGAACTGGTGCTGAACCCAACCCGCCAACAGCAAGAAGATTCCGATCTTGAGCTGATGGTAGCGGGTACCGATAGTTCGGTGCTGATGGTTGAGTCGGAAGCGCAAGAGCTGAGCGAAGAGGAAATGCTGGATGCTGTGATGTTTGGTCACCGTGAAATGCAGCCAGTGATCGACACCATCATCTCGATGGCAGAAGAAGCGGCGAATGAGCCTTGGGAGCTGCAAGAGAAAGAAGATGATAGCGCGCTGGTCGCTGAGATTGAAAAGCTGGTAGGCGACCTCATCCGCGACGCATATGGCAAAACCGTAAAGCAAGAGCGTGTGCAGGCACTGGATGAAGTGCGTGCAGAAGTGAAAGCCAAGTTCGTTGAAGAGCAAGAGCTGGACGAAAAGCACGTGATGAGCATTGTGAAGTCGATGGAAAAAGACATCGTGCGTGGTGATATTCTGAAGAAGAAAACCCGTATTGATGGCCGCGACCTGAGCACGGTGCGTGCGATTGACTGCCAGACGGGCGTGCTGCCTAAAGCGCACGGCTCGGCACTGTTTACCCGTGGTGAAACACAGGCGCTGGTGGCTACCACGCTTGGTACCAGCCAGGACGAGCAGATTGTTGACGCGCTGGAAGGTGAATATAAGCAAGGCTTTATGCTGCATTACAACTTCCCTCCTTACTCGGTAGGTGAAGCGTATATGATGCGTCCTCCAGGCCGTCGCGAAATTGGTCACGGTAAACTGGCATGGCGTGCAGTGCATCCGCTGATGCCAACCAAAGAAGAATTCCCATACACTATTCGTCTGGTATCGGAGATCACCGAATCGAACGGTTCGTCCTCGATGGCAACCGTATGTGGTTCCTCGCTGGCGATGATGGATGCGGGTGTGCCGCTGAAATCGTCCGTTGCGGGTATCGCGATGGGGCTGATCAAAGAAGGCGACGATTTCGCTGTATTGTCTGACATTCTGGGTGATGAAGATCATCTGGGTGACATGGACTTCAAAGTAGCGGGTACCGAAAAAGGTGTGACCTCGCTGCAGATGGACATCAAGATTGACGGTATCACCGAAGAAATTATGAAAGTGGCTCTTGCTCAGGCAAAAGAAGGCCGTAATTTCATTCTGGGTGAAATGGCGAAAGCAATCAGCGCAGCACGTGAAGAGCTGAATCCGAACGCACCGCGTATCGAATCGATGTCGATCGACAAAGACAAGATCCGTGAAGTGATCGGTACCGGCGGTAAAGTGATCCGCGAGATCTGCGAAACCACTGGCGCTAAAATTGATATCGAAGATGACGGTAGCATCCTGATCTTTGCTGTGGATGGCCAGCAGGCGAAAGCAGCACGCGAGTGGATTGAGATGATTGTGGCTGAGCCTGAAGTTGGTAAACTGTATGACGGTAAGGTCGTGCGTGTGGTTGACTTCGGCGCGTTCGTTAACTTCCTGGGCGGCACCGACGGTTTGGTGCATATCAGTGAGTTGACCGATTACCGTGTAGATAAAGTGACCGACGTGGTGAACGAAGGTGACGAAGTGAAAGTGAAAGTTCTGAACATCGACGATCGTGGCAAGGTGCGCCTGTCCATGAAAGTGGTGGATCAGGAAACCGGTGAAGACATCTCTGACCAATTCAGCAGTGATGATTCGAACCAGAAGCGTCGTAAGAAAAAATCGTAAGACGCACTTTCGATAGATAAAAAAAAGGAGCTACTGAAAAGTAGCTCCTTTTATTTTGCGTGCTAAAAAGTTTATTTCTTTTTAGCTGTCTTTTTGGCAGCGGGTTTCTTCGCTGCAGTTTTCTTAGCGGTAGTCGCTTTCTTCGCTGC
This sequence comes from Rickettsiales bacterium, assembly GCA_002725445.1. Lineage (GTDB taxonomy): Bacteria > Pseudomonadota > Alphaproteobacteria > Rickettsiales > UBA3002. The sequence continues at coordinate 141 of PBPD01000081.1, read as the reverse complement.
AGTTTTCTTAGCGGTAGTCGCTTTCTTCGCTGCTGGCTTTTTAGCGGTCGCTTTCTTTGCTGCTGGCTTTTTAGCGGCAGTTTTCTTAGCGGTAGTCGCTTTCTTTGCTGCTGGCTTTTTAGCGGCAGTTTTCTTAGCGGT
>PBPD01000080.1 GCA_002725445.1 Rickettsiales bacterium | reverse complement strand
CGCATCGCTCCTATCTTTATGCGATGGGGCTGGATGAGTCGCTGATTAATCAGCCGTTGATTGGTGTGGCTACCACATGGAATGAAGCCGCCCCCTGCAACATTACGTTGGGACGTCAGGCGCAGGTGGTGAAAAAAGGCGTGGCCGCCGCAGGTGGTACGCCACGGGAATTTACCTCTATCACCGTGACAGACGGTATCGCGATGGGGCATCAGGGCATGAAATCTTCTTTGGTCAGTCGCGAAGTGATTGCCGATTCCGTAGAATTAACCATGCGCGGGCATTGCTATGATGCGCTGGTTGGGCTGGCAGGCTGCGATAAGTCGCTGCCCGGCCTTATGATGGCGATGGTGCGTTTGAACGTGCCGAGTGTCTTTATGTATGGCGGGTCGATCCTGCCGGGGCATTATAAAGGCAAAGATGTTACTGTAGTTGATGTTTTTGAAGGGGTGGGGCAGCACGCCGCCGGCAATATGAGTGATGACGAGCTGCATTCGCTGGAACAGGTGGCATGTCCTTCGGCCGGTTCGTGTGGTGGTCAATTTACAGCCAATACGATGGCGTGTGTGTCGGAAGCGATGGGGCTGGCGTTACCCGGTTCGGCAGGGGCGCCTGCGCCTTACGAGTCGCGCGATGCCTATGCCTTTGCCTCTGGCGAGGCTGTGCTGCGCTTGTTGAAAGACAAAATCCGCCCGCGTGATATTGTGACGCGCCCGGCATTGGAAAATGCGGCCGCCGTGGTTGCAGCCACCGGTGGCTCGACAAATGCGGCGTTGCATTTGCCAGCGATTGCACATGAGTGCGGCATAGACTTTGACTTGCATGATGTAGGTGAGATCTTCCGCAAAACGCCATACATCGCCGATTTGAAGCCCGGCGGTCGCTATGTTGCGAAGGATTTGTATGATGTAGGTGGCGTGCAAATTGTGATGAAAGAATTGCTGGAGGAAGGCTTCCTGCACGGCGATTGCCTGACAGTAACGGGCAAAACGCTTGCAGAGAACCTGAAAGAGGTAAGCTTCCCTGATGATCAGGATGTGGTCTACCGCGTGAAAAAGCCTATCAGTAGCACTGGGGGCGTGGTGTCGTTGAAAGGTAATCTGGCGCCGGAAGGCTGCATTGTAAAAATTGCAGGGCTGAAGCGCTTGCGCCACGAAGGCCCGGCGCGTGTGTTCGACCGCGAAGAAGATGCGTTCGCTGCGGTTGAAAAGCGCGACTATAAAGAAGGCGACGTGATTGTGATTCGCTATGAGGGGCCTAAAGGCGGCCCTGGCATGCGCGAAATGCTATCTACTACGGCGGCATTGGCTGGTCAGGGCGCAAGCAATGTGGCTTTGATTACGGATGGACGCTTCTCGGGTGGCACGCGTGGTTTCTGCATTGGTCATATTGGGCCAGAGGCTGCGGTGGGCGGACCTATCGGTTTGCTGGAAGATGGCGATATCATCGTGATTGACGCAGAAGCGGGTGAAATCGCGGTGCAGCTGAGCGATGAAGAGCTCGCAGCACGTAAGACCAAGTGGCAGCCACGTGAGACCGATTATCAGACGGGAACATTGTGGAAATATGCGCAAACGGTTGGCTCAGCCGAGAAGGGCGCTATTACGCACCCGGGTGGCAAAGCCGAGACACATAGTTTCGCGGATATTTAGCCCAGAACGCAGCTAGTAAAATAAACGGCGTTGCTGTATATTTATTGCAATTTAGAATCATTCTCGATATAATATAATTATAGAGGAGAATGATGATGTCACGTAATGTCGCAAAAACCCTAACCTACGGTGTAATGCATTTCGCTGTAGCAACGGGAGTGGCGTTTGCCATGACAGGCAGTCTGGCCATTGCAATTGGTATTGGCCTGATTGAGCCATTAGTGCAGACATTCTGCTATGCATTTCACGAACATATCTGGAACAAAGTGCCCCTGCAGCGCATAAGCTGGAGAGACATGTTATTGTCGGGGGTGTTGCATCATCGGCATTCGTAAGGCCTAGAAATATTCCAGACTGACCGAGAAGATGCGCTCTACCTTTTTGATCATATTGGTGGTGGCCACCAGCAGCACGGTGTCGTGATCCTGAATCACCGTGTCTGGCTCTGGCATGATTACTTCGCCCTGATGCACCACGGCGCATAACATGACGCCTTTCGGCAGGTTCAGATCGGTGACGGTTTTGCCGACAAGCGAAGAGGTTTCAACGGCCTCTGCCTCAATAATCTCCGCCATACCATCGCTGATGCTATGCACGGCGCGAATTTTTCCGCGGCGCACATGTTGCAATATGCTCGAAACGGTGGTTTCCCGTGGGTTTACGACCACATCTACCCCCAAATTTGCAAGTAGCGGGGCATATGAGTTGTTGTTGACCAGACTGATGGCGCGTTCACACCCATAGCGCTTGGCAAGCAGGGACGACAGAATATTGGTCTCGTCATCGTTGGTCACAGCAATCACTGTCTCGGTCAGCTCAATACCCGCCTCGGTCAGGATCTCGCGTTCCAGTGCGCTCCCGTTCAGCACGGTCGTATCGTTCAGTCGCGTTGCTACATGCTGTGCGCGTTCCTTATTATACTCAATCACTTTTACTGTGGTTTCATGCTCTTCATCGGCTTCCAATTGCTGCGCAATATAAAGGCCGATATTACCACCACCCAACACCAATACACGGCGCGCTTCGCGTTCTTCATGGCCAAATATCGCCATGGATTTACGCACATCATCCTTCTCAGCAACGAAATAAACGTCATCGCCTTCATGCAGAATGGTTTCTGGCGTTGGCAGAGAGAATTTACCGTCATGAATGATGCCGATAATGTTCATTTTCAAATGCTGCGTTTTTTGGCGCAACAGGTTGAGAGGGAGGTTGATGATAGGGCAATCATGCATGCAACGCACACCCATGACCCGCAAATTATTGCCAAACGGAATCATATCCGTCGCGCCAGGTGTATGCAGGCGGCGTAGCACTGCATCGGCCACCTCAATCTCTGGCGAGATAATGACGTCGATAGCCAAATGATTATTGCTGTAGAGGTTCTTCCATATCGGATTCAGGTAATTCTGGTGCCGTACGCGGGCAATCTTGGTCGGGATGCTGAACAGGGAGTAGGCGATCTGGCAGGCCACCATATTCACCTCGTCCGAATAGGTCACCGCAATCAACATGTCGGCATCGGCGGCGCCTGCGGCCTCCAGCACGTTGGGGTGTGCCGCATGGCCAAGATAGGCACGCGCATCAAGCGAGTCGTTGATGTTCTGAATCAGTTCCGGATCCTGATCGATCAGCGTAACTTCATTGTCTTCTCTAATGAGCTGTTTGGCGATATTATAGCCAACTTGCCCCGCACCACAGACCAGCACCTTCATGGCAGGCCCCTATATTGTTGTTACAGCTAACGACAGGCTACGCAGCAGCCTTTTCATCGTTGTGTATGCCTAGCATTTTGAGTTTGCGGTGTAAAGCAGAGCGCTCCATGCCGACAAATTGCGATGTTTTGGAGATATTGCCTCCAAAGCGGTTGATTTGCGCGGCAAGGTACTGTTTTTCAAACAATTCACGGGCATCGCGCAGCGACATCGACATAATGTCGTTATTGAGCTCGGTGCGGGCTAATGCAAAATTGGTTTCATACAGTTCAGGTGGCAGCATATCGGCTGAAATTTCATTGCTGCTATCGCCTGCCATAATCAGCAGCCATTCCATGATATTGCGCAAGTGGCGTACATTGCCCGGCCAGCTGTAAGACTGCAATACGGCCATGGCATCGTCAGAAATCTTGCGTGGTGTCAGGCCAGAAATAGCCGCAGCGCGACGAATGAAATAGTTGCACAATTCCGGAATGTCTTCGCGGCGCTCCGCCAGCGATGGCATGGCAAGTGGCACCACATTCAGGCGATAGAACAAATCTTCGCGGAATCGGCCAGCCGTCATTTCGGCTTGCAAATCACGGTTGGTGGCGGCAATCACGCGCACATCCACTTCCACGCGTTTCTGGCCGCGTACACGCAGGAAGGATTGTTCCTGCAGCGCGCGCAAAATACGGCTTTGGGTTTCCAGATGCAGATCAGCGACCTCATCAATGAATAATGTGCCGCGGTGTGCACGTTCGAACATGCCAAGCTTCTCTGCACCACCATTCGGATTAGAATCTTCAATACCGAATAATTCTTCTTCTACGCGCATGGGCGAAATGCTGGCGGCATTCAGTACTACAAAGGGCCCGTCAGCACGATGCGAGCGTGCATGAATCTCGCGTGCTACGACCTCTTTGCCCGTACCCGGCGCGCCTGAAATGAGCACGCGACTTTGTGCAGGGGCTACTTTCTCTACCGTAGAGCGCACCTGCATGATGGCCGATGAATTGCCAATCAGTTCGGTTTCAGGTGTGCCGCGCAGTTTTAGCTCCACATTTTCCGATTTCAAACGTGCAGCTTCCAGTGCGCGTTTAAGAATAAGAAGCAGGCGCTCCGACGTAAATGGCTTCTCGATGAAGTCATACGCGCCCATTTTAATCGCATTAACTGCCGTCTCTACATTGCCGTGACCACTGATCATGACGACCGGCATTTGTGGATATTTCTTCTGAACGATTTCCAGAATGCCCAGCCCGTCCAGCTCGCTGCCTTGCAGCCATATATCGAGGATGAGTGCTGAGGGAACGCGCTCGGCCAGCGCATGCAATGCGGCATCACTGGTGTTGGCTATACGGGGTTGGTAATGTTCGTCTTTCAGAATATCTGATACGAGAGAGGTAATGTCCGACTCGTCGTCGACAATGAGCACGTCAACCGTCATTGCGATCACTCCACACTTGGTTGCTACTAGATGTTGTTGTTGCACAAATGCTACATCAATTTGGCGAAATGTCTAGTGTAATATTTTTAGAAAATGTCAGTGTGACTTGAGCGCCTTGTGTCTCGCGATTGCGGAGTTCTATGTTACCCGCATGATCTTCCATGGTTTTCTTGACAATTGCCAGCCCTAATCCGGTGCCCTTTGCACGGGTGGTTACATAGGGTTCGGTCAGTGTGGCAATTTTATCTTCGGGGAAGCCAATGCCGTTATCGGCGATGGTTAGTACTACTATATCTTCCTCTTCCTCCAAATGGATGTCGATTTGTCCTGCAGGCTCAGGCGTCTCTTTAAGGCGCGCCTCAATAGACTCTGCTGCATTCTTCAGAATGTTGGTGAGGGTGCGGCTCACCTGATTCTCATCGCAGCGCAGCGTTAACGGGTGTTTAGGCAACGATGTATTGTAGGTGATGTTGCCATGGGCCGTGCGTTGCGAGAACACGACTTTCTGGATCAGGTCGTTGAAAGCAATCTGTTTGAATTCAGGTGCCGGCATGCGCGCGAAGGATACAAATTCCTCCACCATCTGGCCGATATCCTGCACATGTTTTGCAATCGTGTCGATGTAACGCAGGTAAGCGTCTTTATCTTCGTTGATTTGCTCGGCATATTTACGCTTCAACCGCTCTGTCGACAAGGTGATCGGGGTAAGTGGGTTTTTAATTTCATGCGCGATGCGGCGCGCCACATCAGCCCATGCTGCACTACGCTGCGCGCTTACCAAATCGGTAATATCGTCAAAGGTCACGATGATTCCCTCAATCGCATCATCAAATAGCTCCACCGTAATACGTACATGCAAATTGCGTTTGGTTTCCCCACGCTCAATCAGGATGTCTTTTTGTTGCAGGCGGTTCGGTTTTTTCATCGATTTAGCGACCAGATCGCTAATTTCCGGGAATATGTCCTGCAAGGCATGGCCGCGATAATTGGCGTCGGTTTTCAGTGCTAATAATTGCATGGCCGAATGGTTGTAGATCGTGATGTTTTGCTTGGCATCCAGTGCAATGATGCCCGGTGACACACCCTCAAACACCGCCTCGGTGAAGCGACGGCGTTCATCCAGTTGGCGGTTGGCATGCATCACATCTTCACGTTGTTTTTCCAGCTGTTCGGTCATGCGGTTAAAGGTGCGGCCAAGGGTGGATATCTCGTCATCCTTAGGTCCGGCTACCGGTACACGGCTTGAATAGTCACCAGCACGCACACGCTCGGTTGCGCTGATAAGCTGCGAGATGGGCACTACCAGACGAATCGCAACATACATGCCGTACCAGATCGCAGCCAGCAGCAGCAACAGCGCCACCAGAATGAACACGATGGAGAATTGTATCTGGATATCTTCAATGTTGGATTGCAGGCGACGATACTCATTCACGGCTCCCTGCGCTGTGACCATATGGTTGAGCACTTTGCCGTCAATAATACGGCCGATCATGAGGTATAAATCTGCCACGTCATCGAGCTTTACAATGGCGCGGATTTTCTCCTCATCGTCGGTTAGAATCACAATATTGCCTGCATCGACCTGTTCGAGAATATGCGGAGGCAGGCGCTCGAATGCCAGCGAGAAGCTAAGCTCGGTGCGTGCGATTACGCGGTTCGGGTGAAACACAATGGCTTCTGTTAGGTTCCGCAAAGCCGCCTGACCGGAAAGCAATGTGCTAAATGATTTAGGGGCGGTGAGGGCGACATGCATGTCGCGGCGCAGGTCGCTCGCCATTGCTATAGCATCGGCGCGAATGGTTTCTTTGTGCTCTTCCAGATACGCCTCGGCTACCTGCACAGATTCTTCCAGTGCGGTGCTGACACGCTGATCAAACCATGACTGAATGCCAAAGCTGAAAAAGATGGCTGAAAACACCGATACAATGATGGTGGGTAGAATGGCCACAAAGCTGAACATCGCAATAATGCGCACCTGCAGCCGCGTGCCAACCGTGCCTTTGCGTAAGGCCACCCACAGGCTATAGGCACGGCGCACTACCATGCCAAGCAACACTACCAGCAATGCCAGATTGCCAAGAATAAGGGCGATGACCTCTTCCGGGTCGGGCCCCAGACTGGCATCGGCACTGGTCAGCACCATATAGGTGGCAATGGCAGATACAATGGCAGCAATGCTCAGCCCCAGCGCTAATGCGCGTGACATGCGCACCTGACGCACCCAGCGTTGAACATTATGCACAATCTGCTGCTCGTTGGCCTCTGCGCCCGGCGCTGGTTCTTGTGTTGGCGAATCGGTCATGCGCTCTCCTGCAGTGCATCGCTGCATTCGCTCGGCGTGATATCAAGCTCCTGAATCTTCTTGCGCAATGTATTGCGATTGATGCCCAGAATTTTGGCGGCTTTTAACTGATTGCCGCCGGTAGCGGCCAATGTATGTTCGATAAGAGGTTTTTCTACCAGTCGTACCACCCGATTATATAAGCCCGGCGCAGGGGTGTTGTCGGTGTGGGCGGCGAAGAAGGCGCGCAAATGGGCAGCGACTTGTGCTTGCAGGCTGTTGGCATCGCGTGATTGCATGCTGTCCTGCGCGTTATGCTCGGTCTGCAGCTCGGCGTTCACACTGGCCGGGGTGATGATGGTTTCAGAATATAATGCACACAGTCGATAGATGAGGTTTTCCAACTCACGCACATTACCGGGCCAACCATAATGCTGTAGGGCATTCAACGCATCGGCATTGATCTCTTTTGATGGCAGGCCTTTTTCAGCGGCTTTCTGCAGGAAATGATGTGTCAGGCTTACAATATCTTCCTTGCGCTCACGCAAAGGCGGCACCTGAATGGGCACCACATGCAGGCGGTAATAGAGGTCTTCGCGGAATTCGCCGTTTGCTACCTGTTCTTTCAGATCGCGGTGGGTGGCACAGATGATGCGTACATCAACTTTGGTAGCGCGATTACTACCAACGGCCATATACTCGCCTTGTTGCAGCACCCGCAATAGCTTGGTTTGTGCCTCCAGCGGCATATCACCGATTTCATCGAGAAACAGCGTGCCGCCATGGGCTTCGGCAAATTTGCCGAGCTTGCGTACCGCCGCTCCAGTGAATGCGCCTTTTTCATGGCCGAATAATTCGCTTTCCACCAAATCACGCGGAATAGCCCCCATATTAATGGCTACAAAAGGTTTGTCTTTGCGTTGCCCTAGTGAGTGCAGCGCGCGTGCAACCAGTTCTTTACCCGTGCCCGACTCACCATGCACCACTACGGTTAAATCATTATGCACCAGCCGCGCCAGCACACGGTAAACCTCTTGCATGGCGCTGGAGCTGCCAATAAGCGAAAGCGTGTCGGTGATTTCGCTGGCGGATAGATGCCCATCCAGAATGCTTTCGGATTCAGCGCGTTGAGTCAGGCTTTTCTCCACCGTATCCAGCAGTAGATTCAGGTCAAACGGCTTGGGAATGTAATCGTAGGCTTTCAGCTCATTCGCCCGCACAGCATTGGCAAGTGTGTTATGCGCGCTGATGACAATAATGGGCAGGTTAGGGCGCGTGCTGGTGATGTGCGGCAACACGTCCAGCCCATTGCCCGATGGCATCAGCACATCGGTGATGACAGCGTCGCCCAGCCCGTCATCAATCCAGTCCAGCAATGTGGGGATATTGTCGGTGAGTTTTGCCTGATAGCCACGCTGCTCAATCGCTTGTTCTAATACAACACGAATGGCGGGATCGTCATCGGCAACCAGAATGGTAGGTGATGTCATGCTATGCCTGCTTATTTTTTAGGCAGATTAGAATATGAGGCGCAAAAGCGCAACGCCAACCTGCATGCTAGAGGGTTAACTAGGCAAAATGACGTCAAAACAGGTGAGTTCGCGGCTGCCGTTGAGCCGTATTACCCCGCCATGGTCTTCGATGATTTTGGCGACAATGGCCAGCCCTAGCCCTTTGTTTTGCTCTTTCGTGCTGATGAACGGATCAAACAATGAGGCTGCAATATCCTCG
>PBPD01000079.1 GCA_002725445.1 Rickettsiales bacterium | reverse complement strand
TACGCAACCATATGTAAAACGTTATGACAGCCTCTAATACTGCGCATACAGATAGCCGGATTGAGCCGGAAATTGAACAGAACAGCGCTTTGAGCGATAAGCAAAAGCAACAAGCGCAACTGTCCAAAGACATCGCCTACACGATCAACCATGCATTTGCCTGCACGGCGGTGGACTGGCTGGGGCAGACGCCTGCGCTGATTGCCGTACAAAAGGCATTTGGCGCACGCAACCCGCAACATATTGGCTGCAGCAATCCCTTTCATACGCATGAGCATGGGCACGACCATGGGCACGATCAGGGCCATGAGCACGGCCCCGGCTGTGGACACGATCATCATCACGACCATGGCCACGACCATCACGAACCTACCGCGGGCAAAGGCAAAAATGTGCATGCCCAACATGTCGCCACCCTTGGCACCATGTTTACCGCCTCGGAAATCGCCGGCGATTTTGCAGGCATTGTGCCCACCGTGCTCATGCAGCGCTACACCCCATGGGCAATGGATGGCATTCGCCCCATACTTCGTTTCACATTAGGGCCTATTTTTCATTGGGGCGCCGAACGCTCCACCCGTCAATGGGCACGCGAAGAAGGGATAACCGTGGGCTCGGTCACCTATAACGAGCATCTCGACGATATATACGAACACGAAATGCATCACCTGCCGCAAGCCGCATGGTGGACCGCATGGTCTTCTGGCTTCAATGTGGCACTGCAACAACCTTTTTATGAAGCCCTCGCCACCCCGCGCATCCGCGAGGAGTTTCCGCTTGGCAATGTTGGCCAACGCATCGCCACCAAAATCGGCGGCGCAAGCCTGAGCATCGCATTGGTGCTTGGCACCCGCGCCTTATTCCCTGAGGCTGCCAACCGTTTCACCAACTGGACAGAAGACACACTCGTCACCCCCGCCACCCGCGTTGTCACGCGCACCATCGGGCTGGACGATGACTCGGTCAACCAGGCCATTGCCGACAAAAAGCGCTATCACGATGGCGACTGGAGCAGCCGTACGCAACGCGACAAAGCGCAAAATAATGCGGCCGATACCATATTAGCCGCTTAATACTGGCCAAATCGCCCCCTGCTGATAGAATGAACGCCATGACAGAGTGCAACCATCACAACCAATGCATTGCCGACGCCGTTGCCGAGGCAAAAAGCCGCTGCGAACAACAGCATGTGCGCTTCACCGAACAACGCCAGCGGGTGTTCGAACTGGTATGGGCCAGCCACCAACCCATCAAAGCCTACGACATTCTCGCCGCGTTACAAAAAGACGACCCCGCCGCCAAACCGCCGACGGTCTATCGTGCGCTGGATTTTCTGTTGGAGTTAGGGCTAATCCACAAGCTGCACCGCCTGAACGCCTATACAGGCTGCGCGCATATAGAGGCGAACACGCCATGCCTGTTTCTCATCTGCGCCAAATGCGGCGAAGTGAGCGAAGAAGACAGCCCCTCTCTCAGCAACTTTATCGACAAAACCGCCAAAGCGCATCATTTTCAGCCTGGCGAGGCGGCATTGGAAATAGAAGGTCTCTGCGCGCGCTGCGCTTAAGCCCGCGGCCTTAACTAACGCACATCGCTATGCGCGAACGCGCCATGACGCAGAAAATGCAATGTCTGTTCCTGCACCTGCCGTTTATGCGGCATAAACACATGGCTGACCGGCAGTACAATATGGTCATGCATACCCTCCACCCGGGTACGCTCCACACCCACCTTGCCATCATCCTCGCCTTCGATCAGCAGCGATGAGATGGGATCGACCGAACGATTGCCCGCAATCACCCCCAGCGGAAAATCGACCTCGCCCAATTGGGTGGCCAGCACTTCGGCATCGGTCACCAGCTGTTGCCCCGCTGGCCCAAACACTTTTTTATACAGCCAGTTATTGCGCAAAAAATCGGCCACTTCGCTGCCGCGATTTGGTGTGCCAAGCTGCACCACGCGCCCAAGGGTTGGCGGGCGCTCTGCCGCTAACAACGCACGCACCAAAAGCCCGCCCATCGAATGCGCCACAAAATGCACGCGCTCTGCGTCGCCACTGCATTCGGCCACCTGCTTGCGCATCGCTTCGGTGAGGGTTTCCAGCGGCTGTTTGGTAGAAGGATAATCCAGATTATGCACCACATAGCCCTGCGCCTGAAGAAAGCGCGCCATCGGGCGCATATGGCGACTGGAGCGCAAAATGCCGTGCAAGACGATAATATGTTCACCACCGGACATGCCGCCTATCCTTTTAATGCCGCAATTTCTGAAACACGAATGCTTCAAACGAATTAACCGCCGGATTAGTCTGGTCGTGCTTTAACAACGACACATGAATATCCTCCAACTCCGGCATGTCAGCCGACGGCATAAGTGGCAGGTCTTTAGGTGTCATCATGCGCGGCAGCACGGTGATGCCCATGCCCGCCTTCACCGCCGCCGCCTTGCCGGCGTGGCTGGCACTGGAAAACACCAGCCGCCAACTATGGCCAGCGGCCTCCAATGCCTGAATAGCCGCCGCACGATACACACATGGCTGGGGCGAGAGCACCAGTGGCAATGGCTTATCCGATTGCGTTAGCGACGCATCGCCCACCCATTCCAGCGGTTCGCTCCACACCTCCTGCCCGTTGGGAAAATCGTCCGGGCGGGTCATCTTCACCAGCACCAGATCGAACTCTTTCTTCTTAAAGCGGTCAAATAAATTCAGCGTCAGGTCGCATTCGATATTGAGCAAAATACGCGGGTGAATACGCGCGAAATCGGCCAGAACATCCGACAAAAACACACTCGCAAAATCCTCTGGCACGCCAAAGCGCACCTCGCCTTCCAGCTCCGGTTCTTTAAACCGATCCATCGCCTCACGCTGCAGCGCGAATATTTGTTTGGCATAGCCGAGGAAAATTTCGCCTTCGGGCGTCAGCGCGCATTGCTTGCCGCGCGCCAGTAAGGTTTTGCCAAGCTGCTGTTCAAGCTTGGTCATCTGCTGACTAATCGCCGATTGCGTGCGGCCAATGCGCTCCGCCGCCTTGGTGAAACTGCCCGTCTCGGCGACCGCCATAAAAGACTGAATCGTAATCGTATCGATAGCCATAAGTTTTTCTAATGCCATTAATTAGAAATTATCGTTTTACTTATATTAGCATAACTTATAACCATGCCAAACAAAAATAGGATGACTTATGGACATATTACAGCTTTTCGCCCAAAACCTGCTCTCACCTGCGATATTGTTTTTTGCCCTTGGCATCATAGCAGGCTGGCTGAAATCCGATCTGGATGTACCTGATCAGATCAGCCGCTATTTATCCATCTACCTCATGATGGCCATCGGCTTCAAAGGCGGCGTGGCCATTGCAGAAACACCCGATATCAACGGCGAAGTAATTGCGACGATCATTGCGGGCCTGTGCGTTGGCTTTGTGCAGCCCTTCATTGGCTACGCCCTGCTGCGCGCCACCACCCGCCTAGACAGCACCACCGCTGCCGCCGTCGCCGCGCATTACGGCTCGATCAGCATGGTCACCTTTGTCACCGCCGCAAGCTTTCTGGGCACCAACGAGGTGGTCTATGCCGGCTATATTGTGGCGATCCTCGCGCTCATGGAAGCCCCCGCCATTCTCTCCGGCCTGTTCATTGCGCACCGCGCAGCACCCGAGACCATTAAAGACACCGAGCGCGCCACCGCCACCCTCAGCCGCGAAATCTTCACCAACGGCGCCATACTCCTACTGGTAGGCGCGTTCATGGTCGGCTGGATCACCGGCACCGACGGCATGAAGAAAATGGAAGGGTTTCTGGTCACGCCGTTTCAGGGCATTCTCGCGCTCTTCCTGCTGGATATGGGGCTGCTGGTGTCGCGTCAGCTATCGCACCTGAAGGAGTTCACCTTCAAGCTGGTATTATTCGGCATCTACATGCCGCTGATAGGTGCTGCCGTGGGCTTGAGCCTTAGCGCCATTATCGGGCTGGATGTGGGCACTGCGCTGCTGTTCACCGTGCTGTGTGCCAGTGCTTCCTACATTGCGGTGCCTGCCGCCATGCGCCTCGCGCTGCCGCAGGCAAAGGCGGCCATTTATGTGCCCATGTCGCTGGCGATCACCTTCCCCTTCAATATCGTGATCGGCATCCCGCTCTATTTCGCATTGGCGGAGTATGTGCTGGCATAACCATGCGGCAATAACCCATTAGCCAACCACTCTAAAAAGCGTTACCATGCACCCAGCGCCACGCTGCTAACGCTTATTAGAGTGGGAAAGCGATATGAAAATTACGACATGCGTACTAATTTTTGCGGCATTTACCGCCCCTGCGCTTGCTATGGGCGAGCCTCCCTCAGCCCTAGAACAATTTAAGCAACAATGTGAAAACTTAAATACGTCAGCTAAAAGGCATCAGTTCCAACAAAGTAAACTATTAGCCAAATACAGAAATGCAATCCCAGTAGATTGCATCAGCCCACATGGTGGCCTGACCAGCTGTTACGATGATCCCATGGATGCAGAAGCAATAGCTGTAATGCGCTTTGAAGATACGAACGGGTCACCCTATGAAGTTACAATGGATGGCCCTCTAAAAAAGCTGATTCCATTCCAAGACCAATTAGTCGTGGGTGAGAAGTATGGCTTTTGCGTATTCTTCCGTGAAGCAAACGGGGAAGCATATCCATCCATTGATCAGGAATTAGGAGTTATTCGTTTAGACAATGAGCATACCAATAAACCCGCACGCACCAAAATAGAATTTAATTATGAGTGTTGCGACAAGACACATTTGGTTTTGCTGAAAAAATTGGATTTGTATAACTCAATCAAACGTGCAGATACTGTAAAAATAGGTGGCGCTCAGATAGATGTGAACAATGATGGAAAGAAAGATATCGTTGGTTATATTAAGTCCCCCATACATTGTGGATCGTCTGGCTGTGCATTTCATATTCTTTTAAATAATGAGCGTAATGAATATGAGCCAATTGGTACGCCAACGACAGTATATTCAGGTGCAGCCATCACAAATAATATTTCGAATGGCTTTTATGACCTTGCTTTTAAAGGAAAAAAAGACGGAGAGGTGTGTCTATGGAAGTGGGGCGGTGAAAAATATCAGTTTAATCAGTGCATAATACACTAGGAGCACGCATGGTATCGCAACTCGTACAAGACATCATTTCTTTTTATCTTTACGGCACTACGACGGCGCCTCAGAACAGAATTGCAAAACCACCTCACCTATGCAACCATTGTATGTGCGATATGCAATAAACGCAATGGTAAGTCAGACCGCAATCCTCTAACGCTTAGGGATAGGCATTATCAGGCTTTCCATGTAGCGCTTAAAAGTGAGATCACTATGCCAAGAAAACTTCTGTTAATCTGCCTACTCATGATTGCGCTAATAGCCGCGGCCTATACTCACTTCGCACATAATTTATATTATCAGTGGCTTATTCCATCAAAGCTAGAAATAGATAACACTCTGTTTGTTGATGTTGATCTGGATTGGTATGCAGGCGGCTGCGGGGTAGCCGTTTATTCGCTCAAACCTGCCATAGTGTCTGCGATCAACACAAAAGGAATCCATTTCTTTGACGATGCTCTGTCTGCAGAAGAGGTGCGCATTTTCAGTAAGAATAGGACTGTAAAATATGAGGATTGGCAGGAGACTCCTATCCCTTCGAACATGTTCGAAGGGTGGCCTGTAGGATTCACCTGCGCTTCAACATCGCGAAAAGCCTTATTTAATGAAATCGTAGCTCATTTGCATAAGCCAAATAGCTTCTTCAGCCGTACGGATAGGGGGCGATTAATTTTTATTATCCCTGAGATGGAAATTATTGTGTTTACGTTTTTCAACTAAGTTTTTGAGTGAGGGTCTAATGCCCCTACCCAATGCGAAAATTATCACCAACAAACACCTGTTGTCCGCGCATGGAACACCATGCGTGATAATATGCAATTTTTTTTCATCGACCAACCTATTAGCCAATAAAGATAAAAAGGTGTTACCATGCACTAAATGCAATACTGCTACGCAAAACATGCAAAAGTTGCAATAGTCAAAAGCTACACAACCTTCTAAAGGTAAAAGAAAGGGAAAGCGGTGCTGAAGAAAAGCCTAATAGCGACAATTATTATACTATTTATTGGGTGGGCAGGATTCTCTCTCTGGCAAATTATATGGCACCGCTCGCTCATACCCCAAAAGATTGAAACCCACTGGTGGCCTGTAACTATTGATGGAAAGATAGGCCTAATGTATGCATGTGGGGCAGCTATATTTGAAATGAAGGCGTCTACCGCCAAGGCCATCGCCACGCAGGGCCTAGACTTCTTTGAAGACCCCGAAGAGGTGCAGGCCTCCGGACTATTCAGAACAAAAAAGCACTATTATCGCGACTGGAAAGAAACCCCGTGGGGATTAGGAAAGTTGAGTGACGGAGGGTATGCAGACATTGTTGGATGTAATTCCAGTCTAAGCCCGATCGAAAAACGCGCTATTGCAGATGCCGCCTTTGAAAAAGGCGGGTACTATCCCCATGGCACTGAAAATGCAAGACTATTAGTGCTGCCTAGCCTGCAACTTGTTGTATTCACTTATGGAAAATAAAGGAGAGTCACATGGGCATCGCCGAGGAAATAACTAAGTAGCCCTGGTGCCGCTTACGTGACTCGAACACGTGACCCCATCATTACGAATGATGTGCTCTACCAACTGAGCTAAAGCGGCACTTGGGTATTGCGCGGCTATTGACCTAGCGCGATGCGTCGCGTTTGGCAACGGAAATTCGCACCAAATCCCAAAAACACCTGCACCTTAGCGCGCAACCACACGCGGCCGGTCATCGTGATAAATCACCAGCACAGGCTGACCCGGCGCCAACATCTGCGCGTCGGTCTGAATCACGCTGATATAATCGCTCTCGCTGGCGGTGGT
>PBPD01000078.1 GCA_002725445.1 Rickettsiales bacterium | reverse complement strand
TGACCCAGTACGGCTGGACGTTCTTTACCGTAGGATACAACGGTGATACGTCCACGATCCACACCCAGGCTTACCAGGTAATTTTTTGCGGCGTTTGCACGACGCTCGCCCAGTGCCAGGTTGTATTCACGTGTGCCGCGCTCATCGGCATGGCCTTCCAGCGTTACATCAACTGCTGGGTTGTTGTTCAGCCAGTCTGCCTGCGCGCGCAAGGTCGCTTGAGCAGAAGAGTCCAAAGTTGAGCTGTCATACGCGAAGAATACGCGATCGCTCACATTGGTGTCGGCCAGCATGCCGGTGTCACCCATACCCATCGAGTTGCCCGTGGTGTAAGGTGCATTACTGTTGCCACCAGCATCAACGGTGCCGTCATCTGCAGGTGGGGTTTCGCACGCGGCCAGCACGAACAGTGCGGAAGCAAGTGCATAGAGGGAAGATTTCATAGTTTTCTCCAAGACTTAAATAAGTGGGTTAGTATTTTTTACCCCCAGTTGGTTTTATATGTTTGCATATAAAACGCAAGGGTTATTTAGGGCTGTCTACAAAGGTAACAAGGGCGACCATGCCGGATCGGATGCATCGGTTGGCGTGACCACCTCACGCAAATTATACCCTGTAACATCAATGCTGTAGAGGCGTGTGCGTGTGCCGGCCGGGCCGCGTCCACGTTGTTCGCGCGTAAACATAATGACACGCCCATTCGGTGCCCAGGTCGGGCCTTCTACCAGCCAGCCATCTGTAATGGTACGTTCGTTGCTGCCGTCAGGGCGCATCACACCAATATGGAATTTGCCGCCAGTAGATTTCGTAAATGCGATCAGATCGCCCCGCGGCGACCAGACGGGCGTGGTGTAGTTGCCTTTGCCAAAGCTGATACGGCGCACCCCACTGCCATCAGCATTCATCACATAGAGTTGTTGCGAACCACCACGGTCGGAGTTGAACACGATTTGCTGACCATCGGGCGAATAAGACGGCGAAGTGTCAATAGCCGGGTGGTTGGTTAGGCGGCGCATACGGCGCGAGCGCAGATCCATCTCATAGAGTTCGGTATTGCCTTCATTCGCAATCGACATCAGCATGCGGTTGCCATCATGGTTGAAGCGCGGCGCAAATGACATGCCGTCAAAGCGCCCCAGCGATTCTTCGCGGCCTGTTTGTAGATCGCGCAGGAACACGCGCGGCTGGCGGCCCGCATACGACATGTAGAGAATTTCCTGCGTGTTGGGCGAGAAGCGCGGTGTTAGCACCAGATGCGAACCATCGGTCAGGTATTTCAGGTTTTCGCCGTCCTGATCCATAATGGCCAGACGTTTAATGCGTTTGCGTGCAGGCCCGGTTTCCGACACAAACACAATGCGCGTGTCAAAATAGCCATCTTCGCCGGTCAGGCGTTTATAGATTTCGTCCGACACCAAATGTGCCACACGGCGCCAATTCTGGGTGTAGGTGTTGAATTCTTTGCCGGCAATTTGTTTTTCCAGCTGGGTGTCCCACAAGCGGAAGCTCACCTTCAGGGTGTTGCCTTGCGGGATGACGGTGCCAGTCACCAGCCCTTGCGCATTGATCTGGCGCCAGTCAGCAAAACGCGGAATGGTATTGCCGTCGCTGATTTGCTGAATGAACGCGCGCTGTTCGATCGGGCGGAACAGGCCGGAGCGTTCCAGATTCGCGCTGATGACATCGGCGATGTCCATGCCATAATCGCTGACCTGCCCGTTAGGGCCTGTAAAATTGGTGATGGCGATAGGCAGTGGATTAACGTTGCCTTTGGTGATGTCAATACGCAGCTGTGCAAGTGCGAGCGTGGGGATCAGGCAGAAAAAAACAAGTGCAAGGCGAAACATGAAGTAAAACTCCTACAGGTCATACCCTCATAATATACTTTTCACCTCGGGTCAAAGCTAACGACCCACCAACATCTGGGTTGGGTCAAAGTTCAGCTCCATATCCTTCCAGGTGTCATATTTTTGCGGCGGCAGGTTGCGTAAGGGGCTGCACATTTGCACGGCACGTAAGGCACTGTTGGCCGCGGCAAAGAAGAAGCGGTCGCTATTGTAGCGGCCTTGTTGTGATGGCACGAGTTCCGCCTGTTGCACTGACCCATCAGGATTCACCTTTACGCGCAACGTTACGACCAGATTCTCAGGATTGGGTGCGCCTGCGGGCATCGTCCAGCATGCCTGAAACTGACTGCGGATCGAATCGCGCTCGCTAAGCGATAGCGGAATAGTATCGTCGTAACGATCAGACTGGGTTTTACTGCTGCTTTCAGCAGGCTTCTTTTCGGTTTTGTCAGGCTCTTCTTCCGGCGGTGCGTCTTCTGCCAGCTTGTCCATTAACGCGCCGAACAAGTCTTCTTCCGGTTCTTCCTGCTTCACCGGTTCCGGTTCTTTTTCTTTGGGTTTTTCCTCTGGCTTTGGCTTCTCGGGCTTGGGCAGAGGCACGGCATCTACCGGTTTGGGCGGCGGTTTAGGCTCGCTTTTGCGGGTAGGAGGTTTCGGCTTGGGTGGTTTGGGTTTTGGGGGCGCTGCTTTGGGCTTCGGCGGCTGCTTGGCCGTCGGCAGGTTAGAGATATCCTTAATCGGAACAATCTCTACCGACACAGCCGATGGCTGAACGGCTTCCCAGTCATCTTCAAAAAAGATGGGGAAACCAAACATCACAATCAGGAAAACCCCGACATGTAACCCTATCGAAAGCGCAACACCGCGCGGCACGCCTACCTCCGCTTGCTTTGATTGCTGCCGTCGGTAATCAGTGCCACTTTCAGCAGGCCTGCTTCGTTGATGCGGCCAATCACCTGCATCACGAAGCCATAATCAATGGCTTTATCGCCACGCACAAAAATACGGGTATCTTTCTTTTCGCCTACGATGGCATTCAGCTTGGCGCCCAGATCAGCCAGCTCCACCTCGGTCTCCTGAATGAAGATATTACCGTCTTTGGTGACCGACACCGACAAAGGCTCGTCATTACCCGGCACGGGTTTGGCGCTGGCATCGGGCAAGTCAACTGTGACACCCGCCGTCAGCAATGGCGCGGTGATCATAAAGATGATCAGCAACACCAACATCACATCCACCATGGGTGTGACGTTGATTTCGTTGAAGCTGTTGCGACGATAGCCGCGACCGCGGCCACCGGGGCTGACATTCATACCCATTATGCGCCTCCGTTGTCGATCTGGCGGGAAATGAGCGTGTTGAACTCGGTGGAAAAATCGTCCATGCGGCCAGCAAAACGGCTCAACTCGTTGGTGAATTTATTGTAGGCGATTACAGCGGGGATGGCGACAAACAGGCCAATGCCAGTGACAAACAGCGCTTCGGCAATGCCGGGTGCTACCACCACCAGCGAGGTATTTTGTGAGCCGGCAATCGCACGGAAACTGTTCATAATACCAATCACCGTGCCAAGCAGGCCAATAAAGGGTGAGGCCGAGCCAGCGGTTGCCAGAAAGCTCAAACCGCGCTCCAATTTGTCCAGCTCGCGGTTGCGCGTAACCGACATCATCTGGCCAATGCGGTCTTTCAGGCTGATCTGCAGGTCATATTTGGTGACACTGCCGCCACCGCTGCGAGGGCTGTTTTTGCTGCGAAACCATTCTTCCATGGCGGTCAGGAAAACCGAGGCCATCGGATGGCTGCGGCGTTTCTTCACGCGCTCATGGAATTGATCCAGCGCGTCAGCCTGCCAGAATTCCTGTTCAAACTTGTCGGTTTTATATTGCAGGTTACGGAAGGTCATAATCTTTTCGAAGATAATGCCCCAGCTCACAATCGACATGCCGATCAGCAGTAGCATGATCAGCAGAATAATTGGGTCAGCATTAATAAACAGGCTTAGAAACGACGTGTCATGGCTGACAGTGCCGGCTAATTCGGTGGCCTGAACGGGGGTAACGGCGGTTTCGGGCATGGTTCCTCTTATTAACTGGTCGTTGGCATATGCGTTTTCAACGCATGGATTATTTCATCGGGAATGCGGGCCGGTTTTCGGTCGCGATCTACCATCGCAATATCTACGATTAGATGCACAAGGTCAATGCTATCACGACGTATGGTCTGATGCATTTGCAGGCGCACTTTTTTCAGGTGACTCAGTCGGGTTTCCACGCTCAGCAGGTCATCGAGCGCGGCGGGTTGGCGGTAATGTATGTCGCAATGTGCCACCACAAACCCCGTGCCTTGTGTGCTTAACAGCTCGGACTGATGAATGCCTGCAGCGCGTAGGGCTTCGGTGCGTGCGCGCTCGGCAAATTTGAGGTAATTCGCGTAATAGACAATGCCCGCCGCATCGGTGTCTTCGTAAAAAACCCGCAAGGGATAATAAAACGCGCCGTCGCGGAATTCGCCTTGCATGGGTTATTTCTCTCCTGCGTCCAGCCAGTCGATCTGGCTTTGCAGCGCGGCTGGTGCTTGCATGTTGAGATGCTGGAATGCGGCTTTAGTCAGCATGCGGCCACGCGGAGTGCGCTGAATAAACCCGATCTGAATCAGATAGGGTTCGATGGTTTCTTCTAACGCGTCGCGTTGTTCGGACAGGCCAGCTGAAATCGTTTCGATACCGACGGGGCCGCCCTGATAATGCTGCGCAATAAACTGCATGTAGCGGCGGTCGGAGACATCGAGGCCTTGCGCGTCTACTTCCAGCCGTAATAATGCAGAGTCGGCCAGCTCTTTGCCTACTTCTTCCGCTTGCGCACTTTGTGCAAAATCGCGCACTCGCTTGAGCAGCCGCACGGCTATGCGTGGGGTGCCACGCGAGCGCCGCGCAATTTCGAGTGTGCCACCATCGTTAATGTTAAGCGATAAAATGCCTGACGCACGTTGAATCACATGCTGTAGTTCGGCGACATCATAGAAATGCAGTTTGACGGGAATGCCAAACCGGTCGCGCAACGGGTTGGAGATGAGCCCCAAACGGGTTGTCGCGCCCACCAATGTGAAAGGCGGCAAATCAATGCGTACGGTACGCGCGGCGGGCCCTTCGCCGATAATCAGATCCAGTTTGAAATCCTCCATCGCCGGGTAGAGCACTTCTTCAACAGCCGAATTCAGGCGGTGAATCTCATCGATGAACAGCACGTCGCCTTCCTGCATATTGGTGAGGATGGCGGCCAGATCACCTGCTTTGGTGAGTAGCGGGCCTGAAGTGGCGCGGAAATTCACCCCCATCTCGCGCGAGATGATTTGCGCCAAGGTAGTTTTGCCGAGGCCGGGCGGGCCATAGAGCAATGTGTGATCCAGCGCATCGCCGCGTGCTTTTGCGGCGTTCACGAATACGCGTAAATTTTCGCATGCCTGTCGCTGGCCGGTAAAATCGTCAAGGCTGAGTGGTCGCAACCCCAGCTCGCCTGTGTCTTCTTCCTGCGCATGCGGCGAAGTGAGGGCTTCGGATTCCGGCATCATCGGTTCGTTCATGATGCCAGCTCCTTCAGGCCAAGACGGATAGCATCATCCAGACTGGCGTCGCCATGTTGCTTCAGCACGTTATTGACTGCCAGATAGGCATCGGTGCGATTATAGCCCAGATTCACCAATGCCGAAATCGCATCTTCGCCCACGCCGCTGGCTTTGGGTGCCTGGCCTGCGTGCGATGGCATATCAATTACCGTGTCGCTGGTAGGCAATGTATCTACTTTGCTCTTCAACTCGGTGATAATACGCTCGGCCAGCTTAGGCCCCACACCGCTCACGACGGTGAGCGCTTTTTTGTCTTTAGCGGCAATAGCCGTCATAATTTCTGCGGGACTATAAGTGCCAAGTATCGCCAGTGCCATGCGCACGCCTACACCTTGCACCGTGGTCAAAATGCGGAACCAGTCGCGTTCCACGGCCGAGGTGAAACCATAGAGATGAATATGGTCTTCGCGCACATGGGTTTCGATAATGAGTTCGGTTGCCTCTCCCGCCTGTGGCAACTGACCAAGTGTTTTGTGCGAGGCATAAACCAGATAGCCAACACCACCGACATCGATAATCGCTGTGTCGGTATCGATACTATCCACTTTTCCGCGTAATTTTCCGATCATAGATGGCACTATTAGAATGGTTAATATGGCAAATGGCAATCGCTAATGCGTCCAGTGCGTCTTCGCCTGCTTTTTCCAGCTCGGCGCGTGCAGTGGGCAACAGGGTCTGCACCATCATACCCACCTGATGTTTGTCGGCACGGCCTACACCCACCACCGATTTTTTGACCAGCGTGGCAGCGTATTCGTGCACGTCCAGCCCTGCGGTGGACAGGCTGAGCATAAGTGCTCCGCGTGCCTGACCCAGCTTCAGGGTAGAGGCGCCGTTGGCGGTTACAAAGGTTTCTTCCAGCGCGGCCTCGTGCGGCATGTGCTGGGCAATAATCGTTTGTAGTTCACGGTGCAGGTAATGAAGCCGCTCGGCCAGTGGTGCTTTGACGGCAGGGCGAATAATGCCACAACCCGCAAAGGAAAGCTGATTATTGTCGGCATGAATCACGCCCCAGCCGGTTTTTTGCAAGCCTGGGTCTACACCCAGTATGCAGCGTTTAGGCACTCAGCTTTTCCAGTATTTCGTCAGACACATCAAAGTTGGCGCAGACTTCCTGCACATCGTCATTGTCTTCCAGCGCGTCAATCAGCTTGAATAAGGTGGCGGCCTGCGATTCATCAATCGGGGTCGAGCTTTTTGGCACCCATGCCAGCTTGCCCGATTTCGGCTCGCCTACACTGTCCTGCAATGCATCGCGCACCGACGAAAACTCGGTATGTTCGCAAGTGATCTCATGGTGCTCTTCGGTGGTTTCGCAGTTCTCTGCACCTGCTTCGATGGCTGCCTCCAGCATTTCTTCCTCGCTGCCCGCTTCCAGCGGATAGGTGAAAATGCCCACGCGGTCGAACATAAAGCTTACGCTGCCTGACTCGCCCAGATTGCCACCATGCTTGCTGAATGCGGCACGCACCTCGGCGGCAGAGCGGTTTTTATTGTCGGTCAGCACTTCCACCAGAATCGCTACGCCACCGGGTCCATAACCCTCATAGCGCATTTCTTCGTAGTTATCGCCGTCGGTATTACCTGCGCCTTTTTTGATTGCGGCTTCGATTTTGTCTTTCGGCATGTTCTCGGCGCGCGCGTTCTGAATGGCCAGTCGCAGCCGCGGGTTCATGCCCGGGTCATCGCTGCCGCCTTCTTTCACCGCGATGGTGATTTCTTTGGCGCAACGGTTAAATACTTTCGCACGTTTTGCATCCTGCGCGCCTTTGCGGTGCATGATGTTTTTGAATTTTGAGTGGCCAGCCATTGTCCCTCACATAGTTAACGATGATGTAAGTGCGGTTTTACTCCATAACCTGCCGTTATGGCAACCGTGATTAATGGTTAGTTAGCAGCAAATCCGTACAAATCGGCCGCATTTTTATACAATAATTGTTCGCTCAGGGCTTTTTCATCGGTGCCTAGCAAGCGTGCTGTTTCCTGTGCCAGTGTTTCCACATAATCCATCACGCTGTGGTAATCGAAAAGTGACGCATGGGGTTTGCCATGATCCAGACTGCTAGTGTCCGATGCGGGGCCGGCAAAAGGCGCATCCGATGCGCCAAGAAACACCGCCTCTGTGCCAAGTTTGTGAATAATCTCGGCCACGAACGGTGCGGCGGCATGGGGGCTGAGTGCGGTGCGATACCCCGGGCCTTTGAAATAGACCGGAGCTGCAGTGCGAGCACGAGCGGCCATCAGGCTAAGCAAGGCCTGAAATTCAGGATCACTGGCGCCCTTATGCGATTTTGGCATGCCAAGATGATCAATCAACAGCGGAATATCTTCCGGCAATTGTTCAATCAATTTGCGTAGATACGGTGCCACGCCATAGACCAGAATATGCTGACCGCGGTGACGCAGTGTGTTGAAAATACGGTCCCATTTGGCTTTGTCCTGCGCCAGATTCGGAATATTAGCCACGGCATACAGGCGGATGCCGGCAATATCATCGCGCTGTAGCCAATGATGGGTTTGTTCGTCATGGACATTACCACGCACAATGCCTTTGGCGGGCATGCCTTGCGCGTGCAAAGCATCCAGACTGTTCACCACATGTGCCGGGTCTTCTGCGCGGCTGAAATCCACAACCACCACACCCTTGGGCGGGTGTTGGCTTACATGCCGCAGATAGAGTGCAGGGGTGTTAATGGCATTTTCGGGCACAAAAGGCGGCGCTGAAGTGACAGTGCTTTCCTGCGCGGTAAATAAATGTATGTGTGAGTCAATCCATTGCATGCGTTATTGGTACGCCAATCTTACGCCCTATGCAAGTCATCACAATACGCTAAGGGTAAAGTAAAGTGAAAGCCCCACCGCACCCAGTCCAAGCGATAAACCTGCCAGCATGACCAGCCCGTCGCGGCTGACAATCGCCATGCCTAACACAGCAATCGCGAAAGTGGGCACCATCACCGCAAACGGAATGAATCCCAGCGGAAACATTAGCAAAGATAAAATAATCACCAGCAGCATCGCGATATGGGTGAACACAGGGTGAAACATGAAGCGCAGACGCGGGTGAAGGTAATTCTCCATATTGCGCAGGTAAGGCGCCACTTGTTTGAGCCCCTGCCGTGCCCGATCGGCCGAGGTTTCCTGACGGGCAATCCAGTCAGGAATCCATGGATTGCCGCTAATAAAGAAAAACTGCACGGCGATTAAAATCAGTAGCGTGGCCGTGATAGCCGGCATGCCAGGGATCGCACCAATTGGCGAAAAACAAAGGATGGCGAGTGCGAAAAGCAGCGGGCCGTAGGCACGGCGGCCTAAGGCGCTGAAAATATCATCCACGGCAACACTGCCCCCATGCATCTTGTACAAAATGCGAGACAGTATGCTGGATATGCTGCGTGTTTGTTCAGCCATAAACCTAACATAGCTGTAAGGTGCGTTAACCAGCCATACGTTAGGATAGGTAATTAAAGTAAAGGGCGCATAAGGATAGGTTGCTGACAATCACCCCTAAGCCCGCTACAACCATGGCATAGAACATAAAGGAGAGAGAAATGAGTGATATTATCCGTTATCAGCAAGGGCCCAAACTTAGCCGCGCTGTGGTGCATAATGGCATTGTCTATTTGTGTGGGCAGGTGGCCAAAGAGTATGATGCCGACCTAAAAGAACAAACGCGCACCATGCTGGAACGCGTTGACGAGCATCTGGCCGAAGCGGGCACGGATCGCACGCGTATGTTAAGTGCGACGCTTTACATTAAAGATATTAGCCGCGTGGCAGAAATGAACGAAGTGTGGGGCGAATGGCTGGGCGATGCGCCGCGACCAGCGCGCACCTGCGTGCAGGCAGAAATGGCCAAGCCGAATATCTGGGTGGAAATCACGGTGACCGCGGCTTTATAGCTGGAAAATATAGGGGGGGGTGGTAGCAGCAATCCCTATCAAACATGATCTTGAGCATGATGCATGATTTGCGAATGACGCGGGAAACAAGAACTGGTGAAACGTTAACTTGCTAGTACGTGGAAGCGCAGCATAGCTCAAGTGGAAGCAATTGCTAGGATTAGCCTTGTTTGACGTTCCTCAAACAAGCAACCTTTCTGTAAGAAGCCTGCTTTCTTATTTTCTGAGATCAGGAAATGATGCCTATAGCAGACCATTGAAATTTTTCTCGAGTCAGGCAGACAATACTGCACATGTTTACAATGCGTTTTTTATTGGTCTCGATCATAAATATGCCAACAAATGGTGTGAGCTTGATAAGCAGGACAAGGTGCTTAAAGCCTTGGACGATGCTATAAAAGCTGGTGTTCATGAAACCCAGGGCGAACTTGAAGCAAGAAAAGTGGAGCTTGAAGAGGAGTTGCTGAAGAGTCGAAAAATTCTTTCAGATTTCAAGGTACATGAGAGATACAAAGACATTCAAGTTGAGGCAAATCAATTAACTGGTGAACTACACCAGCTTGCGAATCAGAATGTATCTGACGGTAGAAAATTGGATCATTATAAAAGCGCTATAGAGGATGAGACCCCTCCAGATCAGGTGAAATTAGAAGCAATTTATGAAGAAACTGGTTTGGTGTTTCCAGATTCAGTTAAACGCACCCTACAAGAGGCTTCTGCTTTCCATATCCAAATCATTAAAAATCGGGCGGCGTTTCTTGAAGCTGAAATTGTTCGTATAAAAAATGAAATGGCTCGTAGAGAGGCTTTAATAAAAACTTTCAATGAAAAACGCTCCGCTTGTATGGAGGTGTTAAATACTCATGGTGCGTTAGAGGAGTATTCTCGTCTTCAGGAAGAGCACACAAAAATCAAAGAAAAATTTGAGCAAATTCTTAACAAGATAGAAGATATTCGGGACAAAACCAAAAAGCGGAAAGAAATTAAGTCCGTTAAGCTGGAACTGGATAAAGAAGCCACTATTGATTACGAAGAAAAAAGGGAGCTTTGGGAACAAGCGATAAGGCTATTTAACGACACTGCTAAAGCATTGTACGGCGTTCCTGGAGAATTTGTAATTGATATATCGGATAAAGGATATCGATTTAATGTTGATATTCCAGGTGGTCGCGGTGGGGGAATAGGTAAGATGAAAATCTTCTGCTATGACCTGATGGTGATTTGTATGCAGCAAATTCTTGGAAGAAACATAGACTTTTTAGTACATGACAGCATTATCTATGAAGGGGTTGATGAACGGCAGATAGCGCACGCTATTGAGCAGGCAGCCGCTAAAGCAGAAGAATATGATTTTCAATATATCATGACCATTAATTCTGACATGGTTCCATATGAGGATTTCCATGAAGGGTTCAATTTTGATGAGCATATTAAGCTTCGACTGTCTGATGATGATGAGTCAGGAAGCCTCTTAGGATTACGTTTTTAATCATGACCTTCGATATTACCATACAACGCGACCTCAAGAAATTGAGGCGGAGCTTAACCTCACTATCAACTGGATTCGCCGTTCCCGCGTGGATAGCGAATGGCGTGATGGTGTTGGCATTCCGCTGGGTGAAGAATCCGAGCTTTACGAAGTGGATATCCTTGATGGTGGTAATGTGGTGCGAACCATTGAAGTCATCAGCCCTACAGCCAGTTACACGGCAGCAGAGCAAACCACGGATTTTGGATCGGCGCAAAGCAGTTTAGATGTAAAAATCTATCAACTCTCTGCGGTGGTAGGCCGTGGCTATGCAGCCGAGGCTACCATTTAGTGGCAGTGATAAGTGCCGTTTTTACGGTCATTGTGACAACCTTCTGAGTTAGTGCGCCCAGGGTGTGCTGTGGCAGTTGCGGCAGATAGCAGCAGTATGCCCATAACCGAGATCATCATAATTTTATTAAACATATCAACCTCATGGAGTGATTATGAGTAGCACAGGAAGATTGCAATTACCATATATTGTCACAGCGCAGGCTCAAAAAGAAGTGACGCATAATGACGGGCTGAATCGCCTAGATGCTTTTGTAACACCGGTGGTGGCAGATATTGCCAGCGCACCGCCAGGCAGCCCAACAGAGGGTGATCTGTATATTGTGGGTGCAAGTGCCACTGGTGATTTTGCTGGCGAGGAAGATAACCTGGCACAGTATCTCACTGGTGGCTGGGTGTTTTATACACCATTCAAATGGATGGATGCGTTTGTTGAAGCCTCTGACAGCAGATATGCTTATGACGGCTCTGGCTGGGTGCCATTTGGCCTAATCATGAAAGACACCGGAGAATATCTGCGGGTTGGCCACCAGCAGGAAGATGTCACGGTGGATTCCGGTGCATTTAAGGATACCACTATCACTATTCCTAACCGATCTATCCTTCTTACCGTGAATGTACGTGTGCTAACTGCTGTGACCGGCGCTACTTCATTTGATGTTGGCATTGCCGGTGAAACCAGCAAGTTCGGCGGCTCTATCGGTATAGGCCAAGATTCTACCAATATCGGAATCATCGGCCCGACCGCATTTTATTCAGATACGGCAGTGCGCCTGACCGCCAATGGCAGCAATTTCACCGGTGGGGTGATCCGCACCACCATGCAATATCTGCAGCCACGCGGCCCTTGGAATTGGTAGCCGTCATGAGAAACGCATATGGATATCAAAATGGCTTCGATGACCCGATGGCGCAGGAGTTCCGGCAAATACTTTCGCTGGATGTTCTAGGTGACCCCAACCCATGCGGTGTTGCTGGCGTTAAGGTTTGGTTTGATGCGAGCGATGTGACTTCACTTCTGCTAGACAAGTCGAATAATGTCAGCCAGTGGCAGGATAAAAGCGGCTTTGAAAATCACGCGTTACAATCAGATATAACACAGCAGCCAGTCTATATTAGAAACGGTATTAACAACAAACCTGCTCTTTATAGTGATGGGAAAAGCCGTGTTCTGAATTTTACGCATCCGATTAAACTTGGTGATTATTATTCCATATTTGTGGTGCTAAAGGCAGATGTTTCAAAGGCTGATCCAACACCCGAAAGCGCACTTAATGCTGCGCTGGCATTTGGCAGTGCTACGAGTGCCAGTTCTGCCTTTGCAATTCGGCAAACACGAGACACACCTGATGTGCTGCGAACGACTGCTTATCGTGGTGGTGGAATCTTCAATAATGGCAATAGCGATGCTGTTTTATGCTCCGCGATTTATGATGGCAATAATCTGGAAACTTATGCCCACACTCTCTAAAATGGTAGCTAAAATAACAATGCCGACTCCGGGTGTGCCGGGAGAACCGATGGACGCGCCCGTTGCCATAACCACCACCAGAATCATGCCGGATATCCCGATATCCACCT
The DNA here is from genome assembly GCA_002725445.1 of Rickettsiales bacterium. Lineage (GTDB taxonomy): Bacteria > Pseudomonadota > Alphaproteobacteria > Rickettsiales > UBA3002. The sequence goes on along the minus strand of PBPD01000078.1, from coordinate 4,647 downwards.
GAAACACCTGAGCCAGAAAGAGTGTTGCAACACCCTGATAAAGCGCAGTACCACCCATATTAATGGTAGTGCCAAGCGGAATGACAAAGCGGGAAATGCCTGAGCGCACACCCAGCTTTTCCTCTGTAGTGCTGAGTGTTAAGGGCATCACGGCAGCTGAGCTGGAAGTGGACAGTGCCAACAACATGACTTCTCTGGATGACTTCAAGAATTTGAGCGGATTCATGCGCCCGATAATGGCAATAATCAGAAGATACACACCCAATAAAATAGCCAGACCGATCAGCACGGTGGCAACATACACTGCGGTGGCCAGCAAGGTGGAAATTCCTACTCTGGCGCTGATGTTGGCCAGCAAGCCGAATACGGCATAAGGCACGAATTTAAGCACCCAGCTCACGATCACCATGCAAACGGATTGGATAGAACCGAGCAGATCAAGAATGGGTTTACGCTGGTTAATCGGCATAGCCACTAACGCAATGCCTATAATAACGGCACTAATAACCGTTTGCAGCATGTTGCCACTTACAAAAGTGGCAAGTGGGTCTTTGGGAAATAGTCCTGTCAGTAATTCGGGGAATTCTTTTAGGGATGGCATGCTCGCCGGGATAGCACCACTGGTTTCGGGAATACCTTCTGAGGCCACAATATGTTGGAGCAATGAGCTGTCAATATAGGCTCCGGGCTGGATAATCATGGCCGCTCCTATACCTATCGCCACGGCAATGGCAGTGGTAGCGAGAAAAAACAATATGGTAAAAATACCGAGCCTGCCGATATCCTCGCTTGATTCACCTGCTGCAATACCTCGAATAACTGAGGCGACAATCAGAGGAATCACAATGAATTGGATGGCTAGAAGGAATATCTTTCCCGGCAGCGCCACCCATCCGGCGATTAATTCCGAAGTATCATTATCCACCAGCTGCATGGTGGGGCCGATCAGAACACCAAAGCCCACGCCTAAAATCATGGCGATAATTACCTGTAGCCACAGCTTGCCCCTTACCAGACCAGTCAGGCTTGAGTGAAGATTAATGAGTGAGCGTGATAGTTCCAAGGTAACGCCTTATTTTATTTGTTAAAATGATGCCCACTCCCAGAATAGACCATAGTGTTAAAACTTCAAATATTCTTGTCTTTAACAACGCAGTTAGTCATTAAGCCGCTTTAATTTTTAGCTCTCGATTCACCTGATAAATCCCAAACAGAGTCAATGCCGCACCTGCGGCTGTCCAGCCGGTGAGTGACTCTCCAAAAAACATCATCCCCATGCTCAGGCCAAAAATAGGCACCAAAAAGGTAAAGACATTGGCACGGGTGAGCGGCGTGCGCTCCAGCACCCTAAACCACAGCCAATACACAAAGGCGGTGCCAAATATAGCCAGGCCCAAAAGCGAGAATAAAAACGTGCCTGTCCACTGTACCTGGCTTTGATCTTCCCATAAAAACGCCATTGACCATAGCGGAATACTGCCGAGGGTAAGCTGCCAACCCATGGCGCTTAACCCGCTCATGGTTCCAGCCATACCTCTGATTAACACATTGCTGACAGTGACCCCGAAAGCGGCCAGTATGATATAGGCCATGCCGAGTAGATAGCCGTTTGCTGTGCCGCTGATGGACAATTCCGGCATGGCGATGGTGACAATGCCTAAAAAGCCGATGATTAAACCCCATCTAGCTGGTGATGTCAGATACTCGCGCAAAAACATATGTGCCAGCACTGCGGCCATCAAAGGCTGGGTGTTGTTAATCACGGTGGCAATGCCGGGGGAGACATATTCCGCCGCATGGAACATGCCAAAAAAGCCAAGCGTGGTAGCTCCCAGACCAATGGACGAGAGCTTAATCCAGATTTGCCTGCCATGTGGCATTGCATGGCCGAGTGCCTTGGCGGCAATGAGTAGCACCATACCGGCAAGACTGGCTCTCATGGCAGCAAAGGTCAGATGCGGTGCATAATCAATGCCCACCGTAATCAGCGGGTAGCACGCAGACCACAAAAACATCACCAGGATAATAGGTAAAATTTTTGTCATGCATCACAATTCCTTTATCGCATCGGAATCGAGTGCTTTTATCACATGAATATCCCATAGTTTCTGAACGGCAAAATAGGTAAACATCACTGACCAGCCAATTAGCATCAATCCATTTAATACCTGCACGCCGGTGATAAATTGCATAGCTCCATGTGGGAAGACATCGCCAATCCCCAGCGAAGAATATGTGGCGGCGGAGAAGTAAATATAGCCAAAGAAATTATCATGGGCGATGCCGCTTAATGGCTCAAAGCCAAACGAATGCACCAACTCCCAATAGACAAAGCCGTATATCCAAACAGCAATTGTGTGGGCCGAGAAGATGGCGACCACCAGAAAAAACATCAGTGGCCGCGTGCGCAAATTACGTTTGGCTACGACTTTCAATACAATGCATAATATTTCATAAAAAATCGCCGTGGTGATCAGCACCAAGGCAATACTGATGATAATGGCTTCTGGTATATTTTCATTCATTTCCATGGTTATCTAGTTCCCCCATATAGCTGAGAAAACAAACCATGCATGGCCTTATCCCGCGCATCACTCATATCATGCAACGCTTTGGCAATTTGCTGGCTGGCCGTTTGCTCGGCTTCATAGAGCGTGCCTTCGGGCGTGGTGTTGGCTTTATCGATGCGCTGATCCTCGACCAATTTTGCCAGCCATGCCGTATGCCACATCCATGGATTGAGCTGTTTGGAAAACATTTTCCGACTCAGGCGCATCGGGTGCGTGTTTTTGAGCATATCAGCGGTGAGCGGGTTGGCAAATGCCTGTAGCCTTCATGCATGGCAATCCCCACTTCCGAATCACGCTTAAAACCACCAATGCCAGGGCCATGTCCGGCTCTGGGATCAACAATGATTACCGGTGGCTTTTCCGGATCAAAGCAATCTTTTAAACACACATCCTCAATCTCGGTGATTTTCAGCAGCGCGTAATTAGCCGGGCTGTCAAAAGTTCGGGCATCGAGCACCATTTCATATTTAAAATCCAAAAGTGGCGGCATGCCATTTTCTTCATGCTCAATCATATTATCGGCACGCTGGCGCAGCGTATCTAAAAACAATACCGAACGCTGCCAGCTATCTATCTGATAATTCCATGCATCAAACATCCAGCTCAGTGGCGATGGGGTTTCCTCTGCCACTTCCTCTGTGTTTGCCGCCTCTGCCAACTTGATGGATGGTGATTTGGTTGCTTTCGTTTTGGGTGCCATTTTCGGCTTGGTTGCGGCTTTAGCCATGATGTACCTCCTTGGTATGTTGTTGATCGCAGCAGGTTTGCGGTGCGTGCGATGTACAGCGCTTCACCGTTACTTCACACTCGGTTGGTATCAAATCACCTTTGCTGCCATGTTCAATATGGGCGGCATTGGCTTCGTCAGTATCGATATGCATTTCGGTGACAAAATCAGGATGGACGCGGATAGCGACATCCCGAAAAACCAGATCACGCTGGCCTGAATCAATGGCCACTTCCACCACGTCACCTTGCTGCAACCCGTATGTTTCGGCATCTTTAGTGCTCATATGGATATGCCGCTTGGCGACAATTAGCCCATCGGTTTGGATACTACCCGCCGAGCCACGCAAGGTAACGGTTGGCGTATCTTTAACATCGCCGGATAGTCGTATATCGGCATGAATGCCGAGCTTGAAGGTTTCGGTTTCGGCAATTTCAATCTGATTATGCTCTCGGCATGGCCCCAGCACCCGCACATTCTGTATTTCGCCATCCGGGCCAATGATATCCACTTTCTCTTCTGCTGCCCAGAATCCCGGTTGGGTTAATTCCTTATATTTTGTGAGTGTATGGCCTTTGCCGAATAATTGCTCGACCGCAGCTTGCGTTAAATGCACATGATGCGCCGATACTGCCACCGGTATGGGCGGCAGAGGCTGTCGCTGCTTTACATCGTTTAGCACACGCAGCGTTTCCTGGGCGATCATCCATTGCTCACGGGTTTGGGTAACCATCACCCGAATACGCGAATGGGCTTGCTGTAGCTGCGGTGTTTCAAATCCTTCCAGCTTCACAGCGCGATTTTTATCTTCATCAAAATACAGACCCAGATACTCCATGCGCTGGCAGATACGTGCTCGCATTGAGGCCGAGCCTTCGCCGATGCCACCGGTAAAGGCCAGCACATCAAACCCGCCCATGGCATTGGCATACGCACCGATATATTTTCGCACACGGTAAGCATAAATCTGAATAGCCAGCTGGGCGTTGGCATTTCCTGCCGTGGCCTGTTGTTCGATATCGCGCATATCATTGCCAATGCCAGATAAGGCTTTGAGGCCGCTATCATCATATAGGATATCTTCCACCTGCCGAGAAGATAACCCCGCTTCACGTTCCAAAAAGGCAAAGGTGCCAGGGTCAACATCACCGGAGCGTGTTCCCATCACCAGGCCTTCCAATGCGGTCATACCCATCGAGGTATCCACCGATATGCCACGGTCAATCGCACACACGCTGGCTCCATTGCCGAGGTGACAACTAATGATGCGCAGATCTGCTGGACTGGTTTGCATCTCTTCTGCCACACGGTGCATGACATATTTATGCGAGGTGCCATGAAACCCATAAC
>PBPD01000077.1 GCA_002725445.1 Rickettsiales bacterium | reverse complement strand
TGCTTTTTGGTCTTCATTTACGTAATTGGCACCCTCTGGATTTTCTTCCAGCGCGTAGCCAGCCGAACGTACGGTGCGCACCAGATCAGGCTGGTTGCCATCGTAGTTTAGGGCTTTACGCAGTCGACGGATATGTACATCTACGGTGCGCAGTTCGACATAAATGTCATGTCCCCACACAGCGTCCAGCAATTGCTCACGCGAGAATACGCGGCCGGGATGTTCCATCAAATGGCGCAGCAGGCCAAATTCGGTTGGCGAGAGATGCACTTCGGTGCCGTCGCGTGTTACTTTGTGGCTGGTAATATCGATTTCGATACCAGAGAATTCCAGTTTCTTTTCGCTCAGCGATGGGCGGATGCGGCGAAACACCGCCTTAATGCGTGAAATCAGCTCGCTTGGAGAGAATGGCTTAACCATGTAATCATCCGCGCCAGAGTCCAGCCCACGAATACGGTCGCCTTCTTCGCCGCGGGCGGATAGCATGATGATAGGAATGTTTTTGGTGTCCTGATTCCAGCGGAGTTGCTTACACACCTCTACGCCGGTCATACCAGGCAGCATCCAGTCCAGCACGATAATGTCAGGGTGATGTTCCTTCACCATTGTAACCGCTTCTTCACCATCCGATGTTGCGAGCACGCGGAACCCCTCTTTTTCGAGGTTATAGCGTAGCATTGTGACGATCGCGATTTCGTCTTCAACAATCAGAACGGTGGTGTCAGGATTTTTCTTCTGTGCCATGGTGCTGTTCTCATATTGTTATGCAAATAGTTTGCGTTAAAAAGCGGTATTTGGTCAATCTTTTTCACGTGACCCACACCTATTGATAGGTTAGCTTGTAGGCGATTGTGGTAAATAAATCGTTAAATAGGTATGACAGCTGCTAAAAAACCCAGCCAACCCCTGCTGGAAATGGGGCCCCTCGTTTTATTCTTCGCTGGCTATTATCTCTATGACCTGATCACTGCGACTGCCGTGTTGGTGGTGGCAACCCTGCTCAGTGTCATCGTGATATATGTGCGCGAAAAACGCGTGCCATTAATGCCATTATTGTCGGCGATTGTGGTGGCAGTGTTTGGCGGATTAACCGTAGCGCTGGATGATGAATTGTTCATTAAGCTGAAACCCACCATTGTGAACCTTATCTTTGCGAGCATATTGCTCATAGGGGCGGTGGTGTTCAAGCGTGGCTTGCTATCCTACCTGTTCAGTGGTGCTTTTCAGCTGAATAATGACGGTTGGCGCATCTTATCGTTGCGCTGGGGGCTGTTCTTTATTTTTCTGGCGGTGCTGAATGAAGTGATTTGGCGGAATTTTTCCACTGAATTCTGGGTGAACTTCAAAGTGTTCGGTATGTTGATCGTGACGTTGCTATTCACCATTAGCCAGATTCCGCTGATCAAGCGTTACAGTACACAGCCGATTCACTAAATCAATTTCGCTGAGGCTATGAATAATTAGCTGGCTTTGCGCTCCAATGCGCGCCAGCCAATGTCGCGGCGGCAGAAACCGTCTGGCCAGTCGATACTGTCGACGGCGGCATAGGCTTTGGCCTGCGCTTCGGCAATCGAGCCGCCCAGTGCGGTCACGCCCAACACGCGCCCACCAGCGGCCACGATGGTGTCACCATCGCGTTTGGTGCCGGCATGAAATACAATCACATCTTCCATTTGGCTGGCGGCATCGAGTTGATTAATCGGACTGCCTTTCTCGTAAGCGCCGGGGTAGCCTTTGGCGGCCATTACCACGCATAATGCGGCTTGCGCACCGAGCTCTACCTTCACCTTATCCAACGCGCCGGTAGAGGCCGCGTGTAGCAATGCGGCAAAGTCGCCCTGAATACGTGGCAGCATCACTTGCGTTTCGGGGTCGCCAAAGCGGCAGTTATATTCGATTACTTTCGGGCCATTGGCGGTGATCATAAGCCCCACAAACAAAATACCCTGATAGGGGCTACCTTCGGCTTTCATGCCTGCAATGGTGGGATTCACAATCTCTGCCATTACCCGCTGGCGCATGGATTCGGTCATCACTGGCGCGGGAGAGTAGGTGCCCATACCGCCTGTGTTGGGGCCTGTGTCGCCTTCGCCTACGGCCTTATGGTCTTGTGCGGATGCAAACTCGCGCGCCTGCTCGCCGTCGCATAATGCAAAGAAGCTGGCTTCTTCACCTATCAAGCATTCTTCTACAATCACCGATGATCCGGCCTCACCAAATTTACCGTCAAAGCAAGCTTCAATAGCTTCAATGGCTTCAGCTTCGGTCTGCGCCACGGTCACGCCTTTGCCGGCGGCCAGCCCGTCGGCTTTTACCACGATGGGCGCGCCTTGTTGCTTCACATAGGCGATGGCCGATGCCGCATCGTCAAAACGCCCGTACGCCGCCGTAGGGATATTGTATTTAGCGCAAAAATCCTTGGAAAAACCTTTCGAGCCTTCCAGTGCTGCTGCCTTGGCGCTGGGGCCAAAAGTGGCAATGTTTGCTGCGCGCAACGTGTCGGCCAGCCCGTCCACCAATGGTTGTTCGGGACCAACGACGACCAGATCAATCTTTTCGCGCGTACAGAATGCGACAATGTCTTCGGGGTTATCAAGGCTTACGCACTCAGCGCATTCGGCGATGCCGGCATTGCCGGGGCTGCAAAACACTGTATCTGCGGAGGGGGATTGTGCCAGCCGATAGCATAAAGCATGTTCGCGGCCGCCTGACCCAATAACCAAAATACGCATGATCGTTCCTTCTCTACTTGACCGTGGGCGGTAAAGATTGCTTGTATACCTCCAACTGTCAAGACGCAAAGGACACCCCCGATGGCGAGTGGAGTAGCACCAACGCATAATCAGCCTGAATATTCAGTCAGCGAGATTTCTGGCGCATTAAAACGCGTGGTGGAAGATACATTCGGCTATGTCCGTGTGCGCGGCGAGCTATCCGGCTTCAAGCGTGCGGCATCTGGCCATCTTTATATGGATCTGAAAGACGACAAAGCCGTACTGAACGGGGTGTGCTGGCGTGGCAAAGCAGCAGGTTTGAGCTTTAAGCCCGAAGACGGGCTGGAAGTGATTGTGACGGGGAAAATCTCGACCTATCCGGGGCGCTCTAATTATCAGATTATCATCGACCATATGGAACCAGCGGGCGAAGGTGCGCTGATGGCGCTGCTGGAGAAACGTAAAAAGCAGATGGCGGCCGAAGGCTTATTTGCCGCAGAGCGCAAACAACCATTGCCCTTTATGCCGCAGGTGATTGGCGTGGTGACATCGCCTACCGGCTCGGTGATCCGCGATATTCTGCATCGTATAAGTGAGCGGTTTCCGGTGCATGTGCTGGTGTGGCCAGTGCGGGTGCAGGGCGAGGGTGCGGCCGAGGAAGTCGCCGCCGCTGTCAACGGTTTTAATGTATTGCCAGACCATCTGCCCACGCCTGATGTGTTGATAGTGGCGCGCGGTGGCGGTTCGCTGGAAGATTTATGGGCTTTCAATGAGGAAGTGTCGGTGCGTGCGGTAGCGAATTCGGCGCTGCCGGTGATTTCTGCGGTGGGGCACGAGACAGATACAACCCTCATCGACTATGTGTCGGACAAACGTGCGCCGACCCCTACGGCGGCGGCAGAGATAGCCGTACCGGTGCGTGAGGAGTGGCTGCTTACCTGTCAGCAATATGGCCAGCGGCTGCATCAGTCGATGGCGCGTAAATTGCGGCAGGAAGATGAGCGTATTCAAGGGCTGGCACGCGGGCTGCCGCGCCCGGCGCAACTGCTCGATTACGCCACGCAACGGGTGGATGACTGGAGCGAACGGCTGGCGGGCAGCCTGCCGCTTTTGCTGCAACGTAAACAGCAGCAATTGCAAACCGCGCAGGCCGGGCTGCAACCACGCACGCTTGCCCAGCGCATCGGAAATTACGATAGTCAGATCGAGCAACTCGCCCAGCGCGCAGGCAATGCCAGCAAGCGAGTGGTGCGCGATAATGCATTGCGGCTGGAGAATCTGGGTAAATTGATGGAAGCGCTGAGCCATACTAATGTGTTGAAGCGTGGCTTTGCGCTGGTGCAGGGCGAGGCGGGGCTGGTTACCCGTGCCGCGCAAACCAACGCGGGCGAGGCGGTGCAGTTGGTGTTTCATGATGGCGAACAGCGCGCCACCATTGGCGAGGCGAGCGCCGCCACGGCCAAGCCTGCACCCCCAAAGCCATCGGCTAAACGTAAAAAATCACCGTCCTCTGATGCGGGGCAGGAATCGTTATTCTGATAGCATCAGTCGCTGCTGGTCAGGCGGAAAATATTGATGACATAGGTGACGAATTTGTAGACCAGAAAGATGGTTAGCAACACTCCCACCACTGGCGGGCCAAAGATAGGCAGCGCATGGTCGACGAAATCCAGCTTGTCGGAGTTGGCGAAGTAGAAATCTTTCAGGCGCACCCACACATCGATAATACGAAACATATCGTATTTGTAGGGCATGATCTTATCGCCATACTTAAGGTAGGTGGCCACCAAAATCCCGATATAGGTAGGCGCAAGAATCAGCACGACCGTGATGGTCGGTATGACAAGGGCTAATAAAAACAGTAATAACGGGTGCATAGGCCTATTATGGTTATCTTACACATGATATAGCGAGCGTGGTTGAAAGTGCAAGGGCACTTACTGTTTGCCCAGCAAGGATTGCAATTCATCCAGCCCTGCAATCACCAGCTTGGCGGGCACCGGCAGGGTATGCTCTTTAAGCTCGTCCGGCAGACGCACATAGTCTTTTTCGGTGGTGATCAACTGCGCATTATGGCGATCGGCCGAGTGAATCAGTTGCTGGCATTCCTGCTTGCTGTAGGGATGGTGATCTGCAAATTCTACATGGTGCACCAGTTCCGCGCCGCTGGCATCGATAGCCGCAAAGAAACGCTCTGGATGCGCGATGCCGGCAAATGCCAGCACACGCTGGCCGGACAGGCTGCTTGCATCTATTTCCAGTTTGCCTTTCACGGTGATGGTGTGGGGCAGCAATGCGTCGCGCACACCTTTGCTGTCATCGCCGATGATCACTGCAACATCCACGCGCTTCAGCCCGCCTTCCAGTGGCTCACGCAAGGGCCCTGCAGGCAACAGCCAATGATTGCCAAAGCCATAACTGCCATAGACTGCCAGCACTTGTACGTCTTTTTTGATGGTGTGGTTTTGCATGCCATCATCGAGCAATAGAATATTTGCGCCTTCGGCAATTGCTTTTTTGGCAGCATTGGGGCGGTGATGCGACACCCAGCACGGCGCAGTGCGCGCCAGCAGCAACG
>PBPD01000076.1 GCA_002725445.1 Rickettsiales bacterium | reverse complement strand
TTAAGGTGAAGCGGTGTAATGCTTACATATCCTTTCTTAAGTGCATAACCATCCCACTGAATATCAGTGTCAGGGTTTTCAATTACTCCAGTCATCCAACGGGTAAAGGCCCACGTCTGCCATGTCGGACATTCCCTACAATGATGATAATGACGCAGAAACCCGCTTTCTGTCATTGGAAGAAGACGGGCTTGCTAATGATGATATTGCCGTCGAATTAGACGGATTTGATGGCGACAAAGCGTTAGAGAGCTTCTTGGCCGCAAAGGACACGCTGGCGCAAAACCTCCATAGCGAAGAAGAGATTATTCCCGATGCCGTAAGCAAAATGAGCAGCGAACGGCGGGAAGAATCTGTAGAAATTGCACGCGAGATCTTGCGCAAGCTGAAAGTGAAGCTGGGTGAAGTGCTCATCCACGGCGAGCTTGCTCCTAAAATGCTGGGCAAGGAGGACATTCAGCAAGCGCTCGACGGCCTGACCGACATGTACGAATTTGTACTGGCGCATGTGCGGGTGATGGACGAAAAGCTGGCCGAGCTGGACATTGTCTATCTGGCGAATCAGGCATTAGGGCAATTGCAATATCACGCCACACAGTTTGCGATGGAGCAGGCACAGCAGCAAAACGATCATCATGCTGCTCAAAAACATCAGCAACAAATCGATTCCATGCCCGAGCGCTGGAAAGAACATTCCAAAGAAACCTTTGGCGAGCTTCTGACCGCCGTAGAAGAAGGCTTGAAAATGCTCTCTTCGCGTATGCAACGCCTGTCGCCTGACGAATTTGCCGAAAATTGGCGCGGCATGGTCAATTTTGACCCCGTGGGCGGACGCAAACAGGAAGAGAGCGAAAAACGTGAGCGGCGCAATATCCGCATGCTGATGGAAGAAGAATACCAACAGCAGGTGCAGGCCAAACGTGCCGCCCAACAACAAATGGGCACACAGGTAAATCAGAGCGCGGTGCGCCAGCAAAGCCAGCAGAAAAGCAGCTCTCAGCAAAGCAGCATGAACAAGCTCATTTCGCCTGATTTGATGAAGCAATTCCAGAATTCGATAAAAAATGTGCCCGCCAACGCCATGCCTGTGCAGGTGGGCATTCAGGAGAATATTCGTCGCTCGGTGAAACAAAACCAGCAGCGTATGATTCAGCAGCGCGACAAGCAAAGCCGCGACAAAGCGCACCGCGAACGCTCGCAACGGCTTGATGCAAAAGAAGCCAGAAGCGATGCGCTGGAAGCAAAAAGCGATGCAATGGATGCAGCCGATGATAATTCTCCAAGCATAGAACCACCTACCGGTCGCAGGGATCGTTCACGCGGTCGCTAGACTTTTTTGCCATTCTCGCCCATAGTGCCACGCATGGGACGTTTCTTCATAGCAGCAGGCCGCGCCTTCGGAAGCCTTACGCAAAGCGGGCTTTTTAAGGCTTTTCTAATGAGCATCAGCATCAATATTGTGATCTTGATGCTATTGGTGTGGGGCATTTATGCCCTGCTAGACTGGGTGACCGTTTTCGAGTCTGAAACCGCAGATTTCCTGCTGGATATTGGCGGCACAGCCGTGGCCAGCATGATTGCTTATCTGATCTTCCCCCTTTTGCTGCCACTGATTGTCAGTTTCTTCGACAGCTACATCGCAGAACATATTGAGCGCAAGGATTACCCAACAACACCCACGCCAGAGCCCCCCTTCTGGCCCACCATTCTGCATGACGTAAAGTTCACACTGAAGGCATTGGCCATCAACCTTGTGTTGCTGCCTTTCCTGCTCATACCGTTCATCAATTTCTTCATGTATTTTGTGTATATCGGCGTAAATGGCTATTTGCTTGGCAGTGAGTTCTTCCATATGGCGGCGGGGCGTCATGTGGATTTCGAACAGGGGCAAGCGCTAAAACGTCGCCATCGCTTTGGCATCACCCTTGGTGGCATGGCTATTACGTTTGCATCGACTATTCCGATCGTCAATCTGGTGTCACCTGTATGGGGTGTAGCGCTGATGGTGCATTTTTTCCATGCGCTCAAGCCAAACTATAAGATTATGATTGTAGAAGAAGGCGCGGATTCCCCGCCTAAGCAATTAACTTAGCCACCAATTATTGACCGAACGCTTAGGCCCACATGGACTTTCTTCCAGTCCTACGCACGGGCTTTTCATTACCTCTGTCGCGTTAGACGAGCAGGCAACCAGCCCGGTAAGCAGCAAGATCGACAGTATCACACGCAACATAGATAAACTCCTTTGCTCTATTGCTACGCATTAATGCGCGCAGCGTCAAGCCTGCTTCAACCTGTGAGGCACAAATTATCTACCAAACAGGTTAGACACTTTACTGATGCCGCCATTGCCCGTGTCGCCACCGAAGTGCAGACGGTCAGCCAGCAGTGCCGTACTCGACAACTCAGCCGCGATCATTTGCACCAGATCAGAGAATTTCCACGCAATATAAGACAGAATCAGGAATGCCAGAATATCAATAAAGTTAAGCGGGAAGTCCGGACAATCGCCTCCCGGATTATTCTCAAGGCAGGAAATAGCCCCTTCCCAGCTCCAGTCCGTCGCACCTGTGCCGATAGGGTTGCCATCTTTATCTTCAGGGATAAAGCGCCAGCCTTCCAGATTCTCAGGTGAGCCTTCAATGGCATGGAATCCCTCCCAGCACAGCTCAACATCCAGAATGTTATCGACGGCTTCCTGCATCAATACGATGAAGAACGAGAAAAACGCAAACAGCAATATGGGCAGTAAGCTGAAGTGAATCAGCTGGTTGACCCAACCTGTGAAGATATTTTTGGTACGCTCGAACAGAAGAAACACAAAAATGATTGGCGCGATACCAAACAGCAATGCTTTAGCCACCAGCGACAGCCCATATGTATAGAGCGCCTGAATAAAGGCCATCAGGAACACCCCTAACGACAGCCCCAGCAGGCCACCAACCAGCAGACCGAACGGACCTGTACTGAATGCCCCCATCAGCGCTACCAGCATTTTCGATGAGAATACCTGTGCGGCCACCGCATCCAGATAACGGAAAGGCGATGGGTCGCCAGCCGCCGGCGCTGTTGGATCACCACCGAAAGCGATAGTCGTCACCGCATTGATCAAATCATCTGTGCCATCGTTGAAGAATTTGACCGCATACTCATTGAAGAAGGCCCAGCCATCGGTCATAAGCGCCCAGATAATAGCGAATTTGATAAGCCGTATCAGCGCATCAGCAAAGCGCAGAGGCACAATACCAAAAGTAAACATCACCCCATAAATGGTGATAAACAGAATCATCGCAGCACTGACTGCTTTTTGAAACGATGCATTGCCCGTGATGCCTTCGAACAAACGTTCCGAAGCGTCGTTCAGCACGTCCTTCAGGTATGATACGATCTGGGTCATAATCCCGTCATCACCTGGGTCGGGATCTATGTCGAATATACTCTCCGAGGTACAGGTGGCCGAAGGGCTAGGCGGCGGGCTGCCTGCCTGTGCCATAGCAATATTCTCCCAAGGTAACAACAGGCATATCAGTGCCAGTATCAACACAAATGAAAATCTGTTTTTCGCTAGTGAGCTCATCATACTATCGCCTTGCGTTACCTATTACTTACCATGTTAATCATGCTGCTACGGCCTGACTCTACCGCCTGACCAATCATTCCGCGCTGACCACCCTCGGCCTGCATACCCAACGACTGGTCGAAGCCTTGCTGTACCATGCGTGTCAGAATACGACCCTGGAACATAAACTGCGCCATATCGATTACTTTATTCAGTAGCCCCACCAACAAAAAGACCAGAATTGCCAGAGCCATAATGTCCCATGACAATTCTTTGAGGGTTTCCTCATGTTCTTCCCATTCCACGGCATTACCAGTCACTGTCAGGGCACATAAATCCGTTGAGCCTTCGCGCAATGGGTTTAGCAAATCACGTTCGCCCTCGCCCTTCTCCCAGCCATCGGCTCCCTTGCCCAGCATCTGCGCCAGACTTGTATCGTTAGGCACAGTCCAGTCGCATGCCGTGTCAGTACCACGCGAGATCTCTTCCCATGTGTCGCTTTCAATCAATTTAGTAATAGCGTTATCTGGCGCAAACAGTGCTTTGTCGAGCACCAGCATCGCAAACGACATATAGGCGATGAGGATGATCGGCATAAACATGGCCGCCATAAAACCGTTGAGCCAGCGTTGGAAATACTGGAACGTCACGCCCATGAAAATAAGCGGTATAAATATCGGCGAAATAATGATGAGGAAGCCCACCAATAAATAGCCAGACAGGAAGAAAAAGACGGTGCGCAGCACCAGTAAAATCAGCGAAATGAAAATAATGATGGCCTCGAAAAATGCAATCACACCAAAGGTGCCACTCCACAAAAACGAGCCCGCTACACCAAACAAGCTACCCGCCAATAAAATTTCATCGCCGAAGCCGAGAATTTTACCCAGCACGCAGTCTGTATGATACCAGACAATCATTTCATCGGAGGCAGAAGCAGGCACCGAACATTCATAAGCAGAACTGTCAATAATGGCGCTGGTAACAATATTTTGGGTGTCGTCCATAGCGGTGAACACGCTTGGGATAAAACCGCCCAGACTATCGATAAACAGCAGCACGCCGGCTATTTTGAATAGCAGCACAATCGACTTCTTCTGCATTTCGCCTTCGCCCTGTAGCAGCTTCACGCCAAACAGTACAATCACCAGCGTCAAGAAGGCGTAGATCGGGGCTTTCAGATATTCGGAAAATTTGTCTGCGAATGCCTCTGTCGTGTTCGATATGGTATTGCGAATACACTCCACGATGATCGGGGTCATGCGGGTTTCATCACTGCATGCGCTGCCCATAATGCCTTCTGCATCTTCATCCGCAAAAACAGGTTCTGGCATGCCGATAAACAGAATCGCAAGCAAACACACCATCAGAGAAAGGACGCTAAAACGTGCCATTAGCCACCTCCCCTGTTCAGCATGTTATTAATCCCGCTTCGGGTGGCGTAAGATGCCTCGCTTCCCATCTGCGTCAATTGTTCCTGCCCTGGCAGCTGACTACCCACACCCTGATACAGTCCCGGTGTCTCGTATACACCACCCGACAGGTCGTGCGCCAGGTTAGGAATATAGTTCAGCATGCTGATAAATAGGAAGCTGGCCAACGCCAACATGATACTGCTACTGGTCACGTTTTGTGCCAGTACGTTGCCATCCTGCGCAGGGTTTCGCGCCTGCCCTAGCTTGGTATAATCCACAGCGCGGTATGGCAGCTCCACACTCAGCACATCACCGTCCAGCTTCACGCTGTCACCGACGAACCCCTGAATACGGTCACCAAACATACCGCCGGTTTCTTCCAGACTCAGGCCGCTACGGTCAACCGAGGTGCGCAAATCAATTTCGAAGCCTACATTCTCTTCCTTGAAACCGTCATTCGCCTCGATCCAGCCATTCAAATCAAAACTGGAGCTTTTTGCATCATTGCCTGCGATGGTACGCAGATACGAGTTTTCGCCTGTGAACAGCATCATATCAAACGCCATAATCATAAGCGCGAGATAGGCAAACAGTATCACCGGCTGCAAAATAAAGGCGATAATAATACGCGCCCATTTATCGAAGATCTCTTTGGTGAATTTGAACAGAATCATCGGGATAAATAACGGCGCAAATGCCATCATAAAACCAATACCCACCAAGGCAGCCAGATAGGTCTGGATCACGCGCGCCACAGCGAATATGAGCGTGAAGATAACGTAGAAACCAATGATAAAAATAAAGAAGCCCAGCATGCCTGCACCAGCGCTACTGAACATAAAATTCACCAGCCCTTTACCAAGGCTTTGCAGGCCACTCATATCCATGCCAGTGCCCACCGTAAAACCCATAATACAGTCCAGTCGCTGCCATAAATTGGTCGCGTCGGGACATCGAGCATTCACAGGCAATTCGGCATAGTCGGCGACAAGGTATGTCAGGCCATTCAGCATGTCGCTAACCTGCTCGTAAATCCACGGTGTTTGGTCGATCAGTCCAATCACAAACGCGATCTTCAGGCCGAAAATGAATGTATCGCGCCCCACATTTTCTACCGCGCCCGCCGCTAATAAGACGCCATAGAGAATAACGGCGAATGTAATGGCCGCCTTGATACTGTTTTCGAGGTAGACATATAGCGTATCGAAATAACGCTCCACCACCATATCGACTGTGGAATGTACGCAATTCACAATCCGCTCGATTAATTGCTCTGAGCCTGGTTCGTGAATACATTTACGTGTTTCTGTATCGCCTTCGGCCACTTGTGGCTCGGTCTGGGCATGCGCCACAGCGGGCAGTGCTTGCACCGCAAACACACATAGCATGAAACATGCTATTATGTGTTTAAGCTTAGCCATGCTCTTTCACCCTTTGTTGGAAGACTGGCAGCCAATCCTCTGGGTTCATCCCCACTTCTTCGATCACTTTGCTCATGATACCCACCGTTTCGGCGCGGCCAGAAAGCACGTTAATCACCTCCTCCATGCCGGAGAGGTCAATGCGCGCCACCACAGCGTCTTTGCCCTGCTTCACCAGAAAATAGCGCGTGCCCGGGTCAGTGGTTTTTAACAAGGTAAACTCGCGATCCGATATCATAAACGCGCGTTTATATTCATCCGTCGCCTTCGGGTTTGGCAGGAATATCTGCGTAGCGGTTTGCTGAATCAGTGTGTCGCTGATTTCACTGGCGGTTGCATCTTCCACACTCTGGGTCGCAAACACCACCATACCGTTCAATTTACGCAAGGTCTTCAGCCAGTCCTTGATTTTGGTGGCGAAAATCTTGTTATCCAGAAGCGCCCATGCCTCATCGAGAATGATCATGGTCGGCGTGCCATCCAGCGACATATTGATGCGGTGGAACAAATAGAGCAAGGTTGGCACAACGCATACTTTGTTGGCCAGCACTTCACCCATTTCAAAACCGAACACGGTATCATTATCGAAATTGACGATATCCAGCTCATTGTCGAACAGGCCGGCATACTGCCCGTCTGAGTGCCACATTTTCAGGCGGCCAGCGATGGTGCCCGGGCCTTCCAGACCAAAAAACGGTGCCAGATTACGCAAGCGGCGATCCTGTGGTGCCAGCTTAAAGTTACCCTCCACCGCCTGCTCAATAATATGCATATCATCGGCATTAAATGGCTCATCATGCGCTGTCACCAGCGACTTCAACCATTCAGCAATAAAGGTACGATGCTCCATCGTGTCGGGCAATTGCAACGGGTTGAAACCCGTTTTGCCGCCCGGATCAATCAATGAGTATTTGCCATCGAGTGCACGCACGAAAATCTCGGCGCCGCGGTCTTTATCGAACATGAACATGCGACAATTAAACTTCTGCGCTTGCGCACACAGGAAGTTCATAAGTACGGTTTTACCTGCACCCGTTGGACCGATGATGGTAGTGTGGCCTACATCGCGCGCATGGAAGTTGAAGTAATACGGTGTACCAGACGTAGTGTCGAACACGGTGACGGCGTCGCCCCAATGGTTGCCGGAAATTTTACCCGATGGGTAGTTATGCATCGACGCAAAGCCAGACACGTTGAGCGTGTTGATTTTGGCCTGCCGCCCCACCATGTCAAAATTGGCTGGCAGTTGCGCCCAGTAGCACTGCTCCATCACCATTTTTTCGCGGATCGGGTTAATCCCTACATTCACCATTTCGGCAATCGCCATCGATACCGCACTCTCCAGTGCCGCCAGATTATCCTCGATACACAGCACCGTCAGATGGTGCAACCCAAAGGCAATATGCCCACTCATCGCCATATCCAGCGCGTCGCTGATTTCAGCTACCTGACTCACTGCGACATCTTCCGCCTGTCGCATACGCATTTGCTGGCGTTGCATCGCGCCAATATTGGTTTGCCGGTTTAGAAACTCATAGCTCTGGGCGATGATAAACTCGAACGGCAATTGCAAAAACGAATCCAGCAGGCCTGCCGCAGTATGCGGCGCATATTCTTTCACACTGATAATCGCTGCATATTTTTTGGAGGTAGGGGTGCGCACCTCAATCGCGCGCTGACCAAAATATAAGCGGTTCATCGGTAAATAGCTGGCAATGTCCATATTGGGCACCAGCATCGGCTGGGTTTCACCGCAATTCACCAAACGCCCCAAAAACTCCAGCGGCTCAGACATCGGGCCATATGGCGTGTCTTTGGTGGTCAGCACTTGTGCGCCGTAATCCTTGAACGTGGCGAGCAGACGATACACCACTTCTTTCAGCTCTTTGTGCATCTCCTGCAGGTCTTCGTCTTCTGAGCCTTTATCCGCGCGCTTCTCGATCGATTTGAACAGATTCTCCAGCTTTGCTGCGCCGCGGGTGTCTTTCTTGCGAATCACGCTCACATACAACTCGTTCACAAATGTAGCGCGCGAATGGTGCTTGCCCTTCCAGCGGTCATCGACATATTGCGCGAATCCCTCTGGCTGCGCCCCGCCGGGATACTCCTCCACACGCCGGCGCACCGTATGGAACCATAGCCCAAATGTGCCTTCCGCCATACTTTTATACAGCGAATTACGCACCATTTTCTTCAAATCCACATCTTCATCATCCGCGGTTTCAAACGAAAAACCATCCAGCTTCAGCACCTGCAGAAGCTCGTTGTTATGGGTGATGATTGTTTCCTTATCCCAATGGTATTTATAGGGAATGAAGTCGGATGCGGAGACTTCCCGCTTGGATACATTATGTTTTGAAACTTTGCGTCGGTTAAGCTGCAGCATTAAAATACATCATATGAGTTAGTGTTGTGGTGATAAACGCGGTTCCATGATTTAAAGCCGGTGCGCATGCGCAACATCCACAGCTCGACCGCGCGCGGTTCTTTCATGCACAATAGATAGCCAAAGCCGTGAATGACGACCCCAAGCAGAAATGCCAGAAAATTACCTGTGTTGATGAATGCGACCATCGTGATCATGGCGTTGAGCACGAAATAGTAAAAGCTCACCCCCGCGATCATCGTCGGGCGCGCAAGCCCCTGAAATAACGGATCGGCTTGTAACCTACCTGTGCTGGCCATGCATATCCTCCCTTAAGGTATTGTTTTTCTTGCCGAGAGGAGTAGTACTCCACAAAAAGAGTTTACCCCGATTCTGTTATAGCACAGTATTGTGACGGTTGTGTTACGATAGCGGATTTTGCAAGGGATTGCACGCCTTTAAGCAGCGTTTTGCAGCTCAGACGCGCCAACCAAACGTGCAGCGAAAGATTCGGCCGTAAATGGCTGCAAATCGTCCACTTGCTCGCCTACGCCAATGGCATGAATCGGCAGTTTAAACTCTTTGGCCAGCGCCACTATCACGCCTGCTTTTGCCGTGCCGTCCAGCTTGGTAACCACCAGCCCATCGACATTTACCAGCTCTTTGAAGGCTTTCACCTGCTGCAGGGCATTCTGTCCGGTAGTACCATCCAACACCTGCAACACGCTGTGCGGTGCATCAGGCATTTGTTTTTGCAACACCCGAATAATTTTTTTCAGCTCTTCCATCAAATTGGCTTTG
>PBPD01000075.1 GCA_002725445.1 Rickettsiales bacterium | reverse complement strand
GTGCGATCATCCCGTCCAACATTAACCACCCTGAGTCCGAGCCGATGATTATCGGCCGCAACTTCAAGGTGAAGATCAACGCTAATATTGGTAACTCGGCTATTTCCTCTTCGATTGCAGAAGAGGTGGAGAAGATGGTGTGGGCGATCCGTTGGGGCGCTGACACCATTATGGATTTGTCGACAGGCAAAAACATCCACGCCACCCGCGAATGGATTTTGCGCAACTCGCCCGTGCCGATTGGCACCGTGCCGATTTATCAGGCGCTGGAAAAAGTAGGCGGCGTGGCCGAAGACCTCACATGGGAAATCTTCCGCGACACGCTGATTGAGCAGGCCGAGCAGGGTGTGGATTATTTCACCATCCATGCAGGCGTGCGCCTGCCGTTCATTCCGCTGACCGAAAAACGCGTGACTGGCATTGTGTCGCGCGGTGGTTCCATCCATGCCAAATGGTCGATGGCGCACCATAAAGACAATTTCGCCTATGAGCATTTTGACGAAATCTGCGACATTTGCCGCGCTTACGATGTGAGCTTCTCCCTTGGCGATGGACTCCGCCCGGGCAGCATTGCCGACGCGAACGATGCCGCGCAATTTGCCGAGCTGAAAACACTGGGCGAGCTGACCCACACCGCGTGGGAAAAAGACTGTCAGGTGATGATTGAGGGGCCGGGGCACGTGCCAATGCACCTCATCAAAGAGAATATGGAAAAGCAACTGGAAGCGTGCGACGAAGCGCCGTTCTACACGCTTGGCCCTCTCACCACCGACATTGCACCCGGCTACGACCATATCACCAGCGGCATCGGCGCGGCGATGATTGGTTGGTATGGCTGTGCGATGCTGTGCTATGTGACCCCCAAAGAGCATTTGGGCTTGCCGGATCGCGATGACGTAAAAACCGGTGTGGTGACCTACAAGATTGCCGCCCACGCGGCTGACCTTGCCAAAGGCCACCCTGCGGCACAGGCGCGCGACGATGCGCTCAGCCGGGCGCGTTTCGAGTTCCGCTGGATGGATCAGTTCAACCTGTCGCTCGACCCTGACACCGCCATGGATTATCACGATCAGACCCTGCCGGCAGACGGCGCAAAGGTCGCGCATTTCTGCAGCATGTGCGGGCCGAAATTCTGCTCGATGAAGATTTCGCAGGAAGTGCGGGAATTCGCAAAAGTGGAGCGCATGGCCGTCAATACGGAAGTGGCCGAAAGCGAGGCAGATGCCGAAGCGGGCATGGAAGAGATGGCCGAGAAGTTCAAAAAAGAAGGCGGCGAGATCTACAAGAAAGTTGGGTGATGAGTTGAATGTAACAACGTCTTATTTATGTGCATTAGCTTTAGATCTCAATTTTCTTCAGCTAGTAGGTGCGTTTATAACGACTGGTGCAGGCGCATTAGTGGGCGCATTGGCAGCTTTCAAGCTAAATGAACAATCAATAAAAAAAAGAGAGCAGTTGAGAAGGTTTTGCGCAATCCAAAACGCCTCAGCAAATCTTACTAGCCTAGGGCTCGTTATCGCAGGTGGTCGCCCTATAGTTGAAAATTCTATTAAGACGTCTTTAGAGAATAGTATTGCCGAGTATCAAGAGTTTGAAAAGAAGGGTGGAAAAAGGTTAAGTTATTTCAATAAGAAAATAACATCTGTACAAGAAACGTACCTATTGTCATTGGAAGATTTAGGGTTTTTTGGGGAAGAAAACATTAGTCTTGTTATGGAATTTAAAAATTTTAATGCGATTCTTCTAACACTCTCATCAAACCTGAACGATAGAAACACAATGCTAGAAAATTTTAATAGTAAAGCTGCGTATAATGAGGAAAGGGGAAGTATAGATTTCCCAAAGTATATGGTTGCAGATTTAAAATTTATAAACTCATGTAACTTAAATGCGCTTGCAGCATGTAAAGCGCTTCTGACGTTGGTGAATAATCTCTCAGATTATTTGGAAGAATATATAGTGTCTAATTATAAAGAGAGCTTCTATTCCAATAAAATAGTAGAAAAAAGTGATGCCCTCACTTGAAGAAATAGACATTGACGATTTTGGCTTTGCAGCCATAGCCATGAAGCGCATAGGCGCGTTCTGGACGGATATGGTGATTTTTGGCATTTTTGCACTGATTGTCGGGCTGGTGCTGGAGAGCTGGACATGGCCGTTGATTGCGCCCTTTGCCTATTATATGCTGTTCTCCATTTTCACTGGCCGTGGTGGCGGTACATTCGGCACCGAACTCTTTGGGCTGAAATTATACCCCGGCAGACGCGATGGCTCACTCGGCCTTCCGGGCTTCATTTTGTGGCCGGCACATGCCTATCTGGCGGTGTCGCTTACGCTGGTGACCGCTGGGCTAAGCTGGTTGTTGTTGCTGTTCCGCAAAGACCGACGCACCTTGCACGATATTTTGCTGGGCGTGCGGCTGGCGACCGAAGACATGATGCAGCCCAAACACCCCAATGGCTGACGTGCTAGTAAGCTGATAATAATCACGTTTCGTCATAATCCCGTCACATAAGCGCTCTATGCTTGCGGCATGACGGAAGTTTCTAACCATACGCACGGCGATAAGCCGCGGGTGATGTTGTGGGTCAGCTCGACCACCAGCTCCGGCCATATGGTGATTGCCGACCGTGTGACGCAAGCGTTGCGTGCCCGTGGGTGCGAGGTGGTTCTGCTGTCGGACGATGAAAGCCTTGCCCGCCTGCGGCCAGAAGGCGCGACCATTGTGCAGATTCCGCGCTTTAATCAGCCGAATTTCCGCGAGGCGATTATGGAGGCGTATCGCACCTATCAGCCGGATATATTTGTGACGGAGAATATTCCGCTCTCGATTCCCAGCATCTCCAACAAAATGGGGTTTGTGCTCGATGAGATGCATAAAGCCGCGCAGGAAGAGGGGCGCGCGTTGAACGTGTTTGGCTATGTGCGCGACTATCCCGACCCGCTCTGCGACAACGAGAAGTTGCGAGCCGAAGGCTTGCTAGAGCATTATGACAGTGTGCTGGTGCAGGGCGACGACGCGCTGATGAAGCACCCTAACGATCGTTTCTTCGGCCATTCGCTGCATCGCAAGCTGCTGAATAAAATGCTGTATACGGGCTATCCTGTGCCCGAGATGGAGCGCCTGCCAAGCAATAATGAAGTGGTGATAAGCGCAGGCGGTGGCTTTGACGAGGCGCGCGAGTTTTTCTTCAATAATCTCATCGAGGCAAAGCCTTTTGTGCAAAGCGAGCTGAAAGACAAAACATGGCGCATGTTTGTGAGCAATGATTTATCAGGCGAGAAATTTGATGCCATGAAAGCCAAAGCGGCTGAGGTGGGCGGCATCGAGATAGAGCGCGTGAATGGTAGCTATCTGGATAAATTGCGCGGTGCTGATATGGCGGTAAGTCAGGCGGGTATCTCTTCGGTGGAGATTGCCGCTCTGGGCATGCCCGCGGTGATTGTGCCGCATTATGTCGGCTCCGACCGTTTCCGCTTTGCCAACACACAGGAATATGAGCGCGCGGGCGCATTGGCCAAACATTGCCCGCAAATCAGTAAGGTGGAGTTTAACCTCGATCGTTCACCGCGCGAGTTCGCCTCTATTCTGGATAAAACCTATGCCCAGCGCCGTGTGCCGCCCAAGACAGATGTGCGCATAAACGGCCATGAGGCCTTCGCGGACTATCTGGTGCAGCGCCATCAGGGCGTGGAGCCTGAGCTGCAGCCCGGGCGCAGCAAAGCGCGTTAGCCCTTGCGCGCGTGCAGGCAACGCGTTATCAAGCAGCATGAAAGAAATTACTCCCTTCACACCGCATAGTGCGGAAGAGCTGGCCGAGGGTGTTTTCCCCAAGCCGCTTGATCCGGTGCTCTACCAGAAGATGGTGGAGAAGTTTGAGCGTATCGACAATGTAGTGACCTCGCAAATTGTCTATGAGTCGGATGGGCTGGACGTAACCGGCATTCAATGCATGCCTGCCGAGCCTGATGGTGAGCTGCCGCTCATGGTGTTTAACCGTGGTGGTTCGCGCCGCTATGGCATGCTGACCGTAGTGCAGGTATTGCGTTTGCTCGCGCCGCTGGCCGCCAAGGGCTACATCGTGCTGTCGACGAATTTTCGCGGCAATGATGGCGGTGACGGGCAGGAGGAATTTGGCGGCGCCGATGTGCATGACGTGTTGCGCCTGCTGGAATTGAGTAAAGAGATGCCCGAGTGGGATGGCAAGAACGCCTATCTGGCGGGCTGGTCGCGTGGCGGTATGATGACCTATCTTGGGCTGAAGCATGGCGCCGAAGTGAACGCCGCTGCCAGCGTGGCCGGGCTGGCCGATTTGCGCGCCACCAAAGAAGAACGCCCCGAAATGCATGAGCGGGTTTATAAGCCGCTGATTCCGCACGAGAGTGATGCGGAATTGTGGGAGCAGCTGGAAGCGCGTTCTGCGGTCTGTTGGCCTGAAAAGATTACCGTACCGTTATTGCTGCAACATGGCGATGCGGACGATGTGGTAGATATCGCGCATTCCGAGCAGTTGGCAAGCCTGATGGAAGAAAACGGCCAGCCACATAAATTGATTCGCTATTCGGGCGGGGATCATTTCCTCAACCGCCAGATGGATGATGTGCTAAACGAGATTGATGCCTGGTTTAAGGCGCATGCGCGGTAGGTATGGCGCAGCCTGACTTTATCTCCAAACCACTGAAAGAGATGAGCGCCCAGGAATGGGAGTCGCTGTGTGACGGGTGTGGTTTATGTTGCCAGATCCGGCTGGAGGATATGGATACGGGCGAGCAGACCTTAAGCAATGTGTCGTGTAAATATCTGGATTTATGCAGCCATCAATGCAGCGACTATGCGAATCGGCAGAAGAATGTGCCTGATTGTGTGTTGATTACGCCCGACAATGTGCATGAAATGGACTGGCTGCCCCACACATGCGGCTATCGGCTGGTAGCGCTGGGCTATGAGCTGCCGGAGTGGCATCACCTTGTGTGCGGCGATAAAGAGCGTGTGCACACTGAAGGTCCCTCCATGCGGGGTGAGGTGGTTTCGGAAGAGGATGCGGATTGGGGCATTTATGTGCCGCCACCTTCGGACTAGCTGCGCCTATTTATAATAGGCAATGCATTCTTCTGTGTCTATTTGCAGTTGGCTCACGCTGGAGATGAGTGTTTCCCGCTCTTCGCCCTCCAAAAATGCCATTTGATTTCTCGGATTGCGAATCTCGGCCATATCATCAATGAGTGCGACACCACGGCGAATGATACGATAGACGTCCAGCACATGCGCCATTTGGGTGCTGCGGGCCTCTTGGATGATAGGATGTATAATTTCATGAACGGCGTTTTCTGCGGCTTTGTATGCCACTTCGGCGTCCACATAGCCATCAGCATCGTCGGTTTTAATGCCAGCACGGCGCTTGGCCGACATGGTGAACGCCTCGATTAGCTGCGCGAGTTCTGCAGGGATATCAATGGCGTCGCAGGAGGCTTCGACAAGCTGTTGCAGCGCGTGATTTGCCTCATCCATCGCTTCCATCGCCTCGCCAATTTTCAACGCGCGTCCGCGCGAAGTCATGCGCAGGCTGTATGACACCGGCTTGATAAGTTCGGATATCATTTCGGGCAGAATAGCGTCGCGGTCACGTGCGCGGTCACGGCGGCGTACAGCGCCCACCAGCGTGTCGTCAATCATCAGGGTGTGCTGTAGGTCAGATAGTTGCTGACGGTAATTGGGGGCATCGGTTTCTTGCTCCAGCGAGCTTTCAATGAACGAGCTTTTGACATGTGTGCGTAATGTATCGGCATCGTCATGCGGATAATCTTCAAGTACAGATTCCAGCTGCTTTTCCTGCAAAATAGCATGGGAGAGACGCTCAATGCGATTGACGATTGCACCAACCAGCAATGCACCTAATGCACGTCTTTCCTCGGATTCTTTGTCTGCGCTGGCGTAGCGTTTGCGCAAGGCCAACACTTCTTTGTAAGAAAAGCGCACATTAATGCCCAATTCTGCATTCCGGAAAAACCGTTTTGTCAGATCAATTGCGAGTTTGTGGCGGGAAATTTCCTGCTCGTCCTCGTCCATTTCGGGGCCAATCGGGTAATAGGGTACATAATAGCCATGGCACACCCAATACTTCTCATCTGCCACGGTGACAGGTTCTTTGCCACCGTTTCTCACTTCGTATTCTGAGTGCTCGCCTGTGGCGAGGCTGCCTGCATGCTCCCAAACCATACTCATGTTGTAGCGTATTTTTGCCTATTGAACACCTACTTTCGGAGGCCTACCTATAGATGTAACGAAAATCTACACACAGGAGACATAGATGCCACTGACCATGTATGCCATACCTAATTGCGACACCGTCAAGAAAGCGCGTAAATGGTTGGCCGATAATGATATTTCCTACGCATTTCACGACTATAAAAAGCAAGGTGTGGACGAAGATGCGTTGCGTGAAGCGGTTAAAACCTTTGGTTGGGAACAGGTGCTTAATCGCAAAGGCATGACGTGGCGTCGTCTGGATGAGGCAGAGCGTGCAAAGATAGTGGATGATGAAACCGCCATTGCATTGATGTTGGAGAAGCCATCTATCATCAAGCGGCCTATACTGGCCGATACGCAGCCCCGATTACTTGGATTCGATGCCGATAGCTACAAAGAAACGTTAGCGTCGTAAGTTTCCATACCGGCAACAGATTTTTTGCACATAAAGAGTGCATTATAAGTTGCATAAAAGTGTTAACGGAGGTAACTATTTTTGCTAGGCTGTTTTCGGAAGTCGGCGATTAAAAGTTAATTTTTGATTTTTTGTTAATGTTTGAGCACCCTTTAGAAACCCGCGCTAACGCTGGGATACCGCCAGTTGATGCCTCTCTGGATTTAGAGGCGGAAATTGATCGACTGCGCACCCAGATGAACGCTGTCATTCTGGCGCATTATTATCAGGATGACGATATTCAGGATATCGCTGATCATATCGGCGATTCGCTTGACCTTGCGCGCAAAGCGGTTGAGACCGACGCGGATGTTATTGTATTCTGCGGCGTGAAGTTTATGGCCGAGGGGGCGAAGATATTAAACCCTGAGCGCACGGTTCTGTTGCCTGATTTGAAAGCAGGCTGTTCGCTGGAATATTCCTGCCCACCTGAGCAATTCCGCGCTTTTCGCGAGGCACACCCCGACCATTTGGCGCTGACTTACATTAATTGCTCGGCGGAAGTGAAGGCTTTGTCAGATATTATTGTGACCTCCACGAATGCCGAATCGATCATTGCGCAGATACCTGAAGACCAGCCAATTATTTTCGCGCCGGATCGTTTCCTGGGCGGCTATCTCGCTAAGAAAACAGGGCGCGATATGTTGCTATGGGAAGGTAGCTGCATGGTGCATGAGCGCTTCTCTGAGCAAGAGTTGGTGAAGCTGAAAACCCGCCATGATAACGCGCATGTGATTGCGCACCCTGAATGCCCTGAGAATCTGCTAAACCATGCCGATCACATCGGTTCGACTTCGTCATTGCTTAAATTCACGCAGGCGCATCCGGGCGAGTCATTTATTGTGTTAACCGAGCCGGGCATTCTCCATCAGATGCGTCAGCTCTCTCCTGGCAGCACGTTCCACCCCGTGCCGGGCATGGAGGAGGGCGGGGCCTGTGTGTCATGCAATAACTGCCCGTATATGAAATTGAACACGATGGAAAAGCTTTATCTCTGTATGCGTGATCGCACGCCGGAGATTACTCTGCCACATGAACTGATTGACAGCGCGCGTAAGCCGCTTGAGCGTATGCTCGACATGTCGACACAAATCAAAGTAAAGGCGTAA
Source organism: Rickettsiales bacterium (assembly GCA_002725445.1). Taxonomy (GTDB): domain Bacteria; phylum Pseudomonadota; class Alphaproteobacteria; order Rickettsiales; family UBA3002. The sequence continues at coordinate 363 of PBPD01000075.1, read as the reverse complement.
GCGATGTTGCGCACGCTCCTCATTATTGCAGGAGTCGTGGCCATATCTTTGTTTGGGTATTGGTTTGTGTGGTCGTCCAGTGCCGATGCGCACAAAGCCATTGTCGAGCGTAGCCTTGCTTATTATCAGGAGCAATATGCCAAACAGGGTGTGTTGTTGAATGTGCAGGACGTGCAGGTGCGCGGTTTTCCCGTCAGCACCGAGATTGTGTTGGATGCCCCTTCTTTAAGCTACGCAGACCGTACTGCGCGTTATGATATATCGCTTGCAGAGCTGGTGCTCAGCCCATCGTTGGACAAGGAAAAAAGGTTTGATGCGAGCGCACCGCTTGAGGTGCGTGCGTCCTATACGCCTATTGGTAGC
>PBPD01000074.1 GCA_002725445.1 Rickettsiales bacterium | reverse complement strand
GGCATCACCGGCGCAAGCAACCAGACCATGGGCAATGCATGGAAAACGCTGAGCGAGGGACGCGCCATGGCCGACCCCACCAAAGCGATTGCCAGCGCCACCAGCATTGTGGGTAAGACGGTAGCGCTCAACGGCAAAGAGCCCGACCCGTATAATCCGGAGTCGCCCTCCACGTTTGACAAATTCCGCCAGCATTTCTTCAAGGCGGGTGGCTTAATGGAAGCAGGCGCGTTTGGTGCCATCGCTTTCCAGAAACTGACCCACCCAAACCCAGCGCACAAGCAGGCTGAATACTTCACAGGCATTGGTAACAGCCTGTTCGTAATGGCGTATGTGATTCGCCTGGCCGCACGCCTGAACAAAAAAGAAGTCGATATGGATGAGCTATATGCTCACACCTCCGACACACTCGCCGCCCTGCCCAACGACCAGATACCTCAGGTCGCCGCTGACATGGCAGGCATGATCAAAGCGCATCTGGACAAAGAAGACCCCAAAAAGCCTGTCGAGTTCATGCGTATCTACAATAATATTGCGAATGAACTATACGAAAATCACGGCATCACCATTTTGCGCACCCGCGACACGGACAACCACATCAGCCCCGCTGAAAAAGAGCGCATCGCCCGCGATGCCACACCAGAATCGCACATTCACACGCAGGATCTGATGCACACCGCCCCGGAAGCGTCGCAATTCAAAGGCATCTGAGCCAATAAAACACTTGCATAGCCTGCGCTTTTCCCCTATATAGCCGTCCTCTCCAAATTGCGAGCAATGCGGAGAAATTCACACACAGGCAACGGCGCTTAACTGCCATCCGGTGTTGCAAGCAACATCAGTCTGTGGAGGGGTAAACCGGAAAAAAGGAGTTTTGATATGTCTTTACCCGAATTCTCTATGCGTGAGCTGATTGAAGCTGGCGTACATTTTGGCCACAAAACCAAACGTTGGAACCCGCGCATGTCGCCATTCATTTATGGCAGCCGCAACAACGTACACATCATCGACCTACAGCAAACCGTGCCTATGTTGCACCGTGCGCTAAAAGCCGTGAATGATGTAGCATCGAAAAATGGCCGTATTCTGTTTGTAGGCACCAAGCGTGCAGCGTCGGAAATTATTGCCGAAGCCGCGAAACGTAGTGGTCAATACTATGTAAACCATCGCTGGTTGGGCGGCATGCTGACCAACTGGAACACCATCCAGAACTCGATCCGTCGTCTGAAAAAGTTTGAAGAAATGCTGGCAGACGAAAATAGCGGCCTGACCAAGAAAGAGCTACTGAGCATGGAACGTCAGCGTGAGAAACTGGATGCGTCGCTGGGCGGTATCCGCGAAATGGGCGGTCAGCCAGACCTGCTGTTCGTGGTAGATACCAACCGTGAAGACCTCGCTATTCTGGAAGCGCAAAAACTGGGCATTCCGATTGTAGCGATTGTTGACACCAACTCGTCGCTGGACGGCATCGACTACCCAATTCCGGGCAATGATGATGCGGCCCGCGCTATCAAACTATACTGCAAACTGATCTCGGATGCCGCCCTGTCGGGTATGCGCCAAGGTCTGCAAGAAACCGAAGTTGATTTTGGTGAAGCGGAAGAACCAGCTGCAGAAGAGCTGCCACAAGAAGAAGTGAGCGCTGAAGACGCAGGTGAGAAATCGACGAAGAAGTCGAAAGCTACCACCAAAAAAGCTGCCTATGCCGAAGCCGCTAAAAAAGCTGCTAAGAAAAAAGAAGCCGCCAAGGCAGTAGCTGAAGTGAACGAGGAGAATGCAGACGAAGCGAAAGCCGAAGATGCAGATGCCGAAGCGGATTCTAAAAAAGTAGCCGCATCGTAAACTAACGGGAAATTCAAAGGAGAGTATAATGGCGAATATTACACCTGCCATGATTAAGGAACTGCGCGAGTCGACTGGCGCGGGCATGATGGACTGTAAAAAAGCACTGACTGAGAATGACGGCGATGTGGAAGCTGCAAGCGACTGGCTGCGTAAAAAAGGCCTGGCATCGGCGGCTAAGAAGTCTGGTCGTGTAGCGGCTGAAGGTCTGGTTGCTGTGTATAGCGAAGGCACCAAAGGTGCGGTGGTTGAGGTGAATTCCGAAACCGACTTCGTTGCACGTAACGAACAGTTCCAAAGCCTCGTAGAGGAAGTGGCTAAATTGTCGATGGATTCTGACGGTGTTATCGATCACCTGAAAACGGCTAAAACCGCAACCGGTAAAACCGTTGAAGAAGCCATCACCGAAGCCATTGCCACCATCGGCGAAAACATGAACCTGCGTCGCACCGCTACCCTGTCGGTAGATAACGGTGTTGTCGCTTCTTATGTTCACAATGCTGTGAAGCCTGGCATGGGCAAGATCGGTGTGCTGGTAGCACTGGAATCGCAAGGCGATGCTGACAAGCTGGATGCATTTGGCAAGCAGATTGCCATGCATGTTGCTGCTGCGCGCCCAGAAGCACTGAACCGCGAAGGCGTGAGCGCTGATGCGCTGGAGCGTGAGCGTCAGGTGCTGATCGATCAAGCGGTCGCTTCGGGCAAACCTCAGGAAATCGCTGAGAAGATGGTTGAAGGCCGTATCCGTAAATATTACGAAGAAATCTGCTTAGTAGAGCAAACCTTCGTAATTGACGGCAAAGCAACCGTTCAGGAAGCAACAGACGCATTCGCGCAAGAGCTGGGTAGCGATGTTGCTATCACTGGCTATATTCGCTTCGAGTGCGGCGAAGGCGTAGAAAAGAAAGAAGATGATTTTGCTGCCGAAGTAGCCGCTGCTGCTGGCGCTGCATAAATCGTCTTTTTGAAGCTGTAGTGAAAAAGCCTGCTCTTCGGAGTGGGCTTTTTTGTAGCTGCCCCAAAATAAACCATTGCCGTGAACAAAAAAACGAGTACAACAGAGACCATGTCCGAACCAGCAAAAACAATCAATCCTGCCCCACACTATAAACGCGTACTAATTAAAGTATCCGGCGAAGCGCTTATGGGCGACGAGCAGTTTGGTCAGGATCTCAGCACGCTTGAGCGTATTTGCCGCGACATTAAAGAAGTGGCGGAAATGGGCGTTGAAGTGGGCATCGTCGTTGGTGGCGGAAACATCTTTCGTGGCATTAAGGGCGCGGCACTTGGCATGGAACGCTCCAGCGCCGATTATATGGGCATGCTGGCCACAGTGCTGAATGCACTCGCCATTCAAAACACCCTTGAGCGCTTTGACGTTGATACACGCGTACTCTCTGCTATTTCGATGCAAGAGATATGCGAGCCTTACATTCGCCGTCGCGCTATCCGCCATATGGAGCGCGGACGTATCGTGATTTTTGCGGCGGGCACAGGCAACCCTTACTTCACCACCGACACTGCCGCGGCACTGCGCGCATCCGAAATGGGCTGCGACGCATTGATGAAAGGCACACAAGTGGACGGCGTGTATGACAAAGACCCCAACGCACATGATGACGCGACCCGCATGAGCGAGCTGACCTATCATGACGTGCTGGCGAAAGATCTGCGCGTTATGGACGCATCGGCCATTGCACTAGCGCGCGAAAGCGATATTCCTATTCTGGTCTTTTCCATCTCGGACGATGGCGCATTCGCCAACGTGATCCGCGGACAAGGCCGCTTCACCAAAATTGCTAACAAAAAAACGTAAGGATACACGTTATGACTGATATGGCAGATTTAGGCCGCCGTATGGATGGAGCTGTAAGCAGCTTGCATCAGGATTTTGCAGGCCTGCGCACAGGCCGCGCGGCAACCGGCATGCTGGAAAGCCTGGATGTAGAGGTCTATGGCTCGACCATGCCGCTGAACCAGCTGGCAAACATCAACGCTCCAGAGCCTCGCCTGTTGAGCGTGCAGGTGTGGGATGCCAACAATCCCCCTGCCGTTGAAAAAGCGATTCGCAACTCGGATCTGGGGCTAAACCCACAAGCAGAAGGCACGCTGATTCGTGTGCCGGTGCCTGAACTGTCCGAAGAGCGCCGCAAAGAATTGGCAAAAGTGGCAGGCAAATATGCTGAGCAGGCACGCATTGCCGTGCGCAACGTACGCCGCGATGGCATGGACAGCCTGAAAAAGGAAGAAAAAGACGGTGACATCTCCGAAGATGATCAGCGTCGTCTTGGCGATGAAATCCAGAAAATGACCGATCAGCACATCAAAAAGATCGACGAAATGCTGGACGCCAAAGAAAAAGACATCCTGAGCGTGTAGTCATGAAACCTGAAATGTCGCTGGCAGCTAGCATTGATGCAGGCGATGTTTCTGTACCCCGCCATATCGCCATTATTATGGATGGCAACAGCCGCTGGGCGAAAGCGGCGGGCAAATCGTCACGCCACGGCCATCAGAAAGGCGCAAACGCGCTAAAAAAGCTGCTTGAAGACTGTCGGGGGCTTGAGGTTGAGTATCTTACCGTTTACGCGTTTTCAGCCGAAAACTGGAATCGCTCCGAATATGAGGTCAGCTACCTTATGGATCTGCTGCGCCATTACCTCAAAAAAGAGGTGCGCCAGCTGCACGAGAATGGGGTTCGCCTGCGCTTTATTGGCGATCGCAGCCGCTTAGCCAAAGAGATTCGCTCCGACATGGAAATTGCGGAAAAGCTGACCCGCCAAAACAGCGCCCTCACCCTCACCGTCGCGCTCAGCTATGGTGGTCGACAAGAGATGGTACGCGCCATGCAATCGATTGCACAAGCAGTAAAAGACTGCTTACTGCTGCCTGAAAATATCGATGAGCAAATACTCATTCAATCGCTGGATACTGCTGGCCTGCCCGATCCCGACCTGCTGATTCGCACCGGCGGCGAGCAACGCATCAGCAATTTCCTGCTCTGGCAATCGGCCTATACCGAGTTTTATTTTACCGACACATTATGGCCGGATTTTTCTGTCGATCACTTTAAGGAGGCGATTGCCTCTTTCCAACAACGGGAGCGACGCTATGGTGCGCGTAAATCTTCGTAATATTACGCAACACGAGCTAGCACTGCGCACCGCCACGGCTTTGGTGCTGGGCGCCATCGCCCTCTTCATGACGCTATACGATGTTTATACTTTTTACGCGTTGGTTATCATCGTCGCAGGGCTGATGTTTGCCGAGTGGTTTGAGCTGACCAGCTTCAATAAATGGGTGCAGCGCTTAGGTGGCCTGGCCTATATCGGCTTACCCGCATTCTCCCTCATTGCGCTACGCACCTACCCCGTGCAGGTCGAAACGCAGATAGAGCCAAACACATTACTCATTCAAACCGAATATAGCGCAGTACTCGTCATCTATTTATTTGCCATGGTGTGGGCGACCGACATTGCCGCATTCTTCGCAGGCAAAACCTTTGGCAAACATAAACTCGCCCCCACATTGAGCGCGGGCAAAACATGGGAAGGTTTGGCTGGCGGCGTGGTAGCAGCGAGCATTGTCGGGCTGCTAGGGGCATTCTTTTCGCCTTATCCGCAAACCTTGTGGGGCGGATTAATCATCGGCGCTGTTATCGCGATTGTCGGGCAGGTAAGCGATCTGTTCGAATCCGCGCTTAAGCGACGCGCAGGCGTTAAAGATTCGGGCACTTTCCTGCCTGGTCACGGAGGCATACTCGACCGTGTAGATGCGCTTATCTTCACCGCACCACTCTTTGCCTTGCTGGCTTTACTCTAAGCGCCTTGCCACTGCGTCCAAAAACCATTACAACAACCGCTCCAATTCCAATGAAAGACAGCCATGGCGGATGTACGCAGCATACCATCAACCAACGCACTTACAGCCCCCAAGCGCATTAGCATCCTAGGCGCCACTGGCTCGATCGGCACCAGCACCCTAGACATTATCCGCGAACACCGCGACCGGTATGATATTGGCGCCCTCACCGCACAACGCAATGCCGATGCACTGATCGCCCTCGCCCGTGAATTCTCCCCTGCCATAGTAGTGATTGGCGACGAAGCGCATTACAACACCGTAAAAGATGCGCTGGCAGACACCGCAACGCACGTGCTGGCAGGCGAAGAAGGGCTGTTGCAAGCAGCTGGCCTTCCCGCCGACATCAGCGTTGCCTCCATTGTGGGCGCTGCTGGCCTTGCCCCGACCCTTGCCGCTATCGAACAGGGTAACACCATTGCGTTTGCCAACAAGGAATGTCTGGTATGTGCAGGCGATTTGATGATGCAGGCATGCCGCACCCATCAGGCGACATTGCTACCCGTCGATTCTGAGCATAATGCCATTTTTCAGGCGCTCGCCGATGCAAATCTGGATGAGGTGGAAAAACTCACCCTCACCGCCTCGGGCGGCCCTTTCCGCACCCGCAGCCCCGATAACATGCACAGCATAACCCCGGCAGAAGCCGTCAATCACCCCAACTGGGATATGGGCGCAAAAATTTCCATCGACTCTGCCACCATGATGAATAAAGGGCTGGAGCTTATCGAGGCGCACCACCTCTTTGCCACACCAGAAGACGAGATAGACGTTGTGGTGCATCCGGAATCGATCATCCACAGTCTGGTGCATTACAAAGACGGGTCGGTGCTGGCGCAGCTTGGCATGCCCGACATGCGCATTCCGCTGGCCTACACACTGGCATGGCCGGAGCGTATTGCCGTAGACACGCCCCGCCTGTCACTCACCGACATTGCTACCCTGCATTTTGAAGCACCTGACAACGCTAAATTTCCAGCTTTGCAGCTTGCCCGCCAGGCGCTTAAAGACGGTCAGGCCGCCACCATCATCCTCAACGCGGCCAATGAAGTTGCCGTCGAGGCCTTTTTGCAGGAACGCATTAGCTTCCCCGCCATTGCCGGCACCGTAGAAGACTGCCTTGGCAAAACAGGACATATTGATATAAAAGACATCTCCCATGTGCTCGAGCAAGACACGCTGGCACGGCGCATGGCGAACGAGCTGATAGGATAGACATGGATATTTTCGCAGACATTTTTCACTACGCATGGTCCTTTGTGGTCATATTGTCCGTCATCGTGTTCATTCACGAATTCGGGCATTACATCATCGCCAAATGGTGTGGCGTAAAAATCGACGTATTCTCTATTGGCTTTGGTCATGAAATTTTCGGCTGGAACGACCGCACTGGCACCCGCTGGAAAGTGTCAATGCTGCCCTTTGGCGGCTACGTCAAAATGCATGGCGATCAGGGGGCCGCGAGCACACCTGATAACGAAAAAATCGACACCATGAGCGAGGAAGAAAAGCGCCAGAGCTTTCACTTCAAACCGCTATGGCAAAAAATGGCTATTGTGGCCGCTGGACCGATGGCCAATTTTCTGCTGACTATCGCTATTTTTACCTATTTTGTGTATTCCAGCGGCTTGTCTTCCACTGCGCCCGTGGTGGGAGAAATCATTGAGGACCCCCCCGCCGCCGAAGCAGGCCTGCAAGCAGGTGACCGTGTCCTCAGCGTGGATGGCAAAGAAGTAGACACATTTTCCGACATCGCCAATGCGGTGGTCACGAACCTTGGCACACCGGTAGAATTGCTGATTGAGCGCAATGACGAAAACATGACCGTCAGCCTCACTCCCATGGAATGGGAAGAGACCGACCAGCTGGGCAACACCATCAAACGCCCCCTCATTGGTTTTCGCTCGCAAGAGCTCACCTACACCGATGTCAGCTTTCCCCAAGCCGTGGGAGAAGCGGTTGGGCGCACCTATCATCTGTGCGTAACCAGCCTTGAAG
>PBPD01000073.1 GCA_002725445.1 Rickettsiales bacterium | reverse complement strand
TTTTGCCGGAAACAATGAATCTGCACGAGTTAGAGCAAGCCTATCCGCACAGGCCGCTCAGTTTTAATGCAGAAGACAGTGACGCGCTCCATCATTGCTGGAACGACATGGTGGCAACAGGCATGTATTCGCGTTTTTACCGCAATGCGCATTGGCGTTTTGAGCCGATGGTGACCACCGATAACGCGATTGGTATTTTAGCGTTCAAGATTCCACAACGTATGATGATCGATATTTCATTTGTGCATTTGCTCGGCGCTATGGCTGACCAATGCGCGAGTGTGATTGAACGTTTGGAATTGTCGCGTGATCTGGAAGCAAAGCGCATTAGTGAGGAACGAGAGAAATTGCGCTCGATGCTCTTATCTTCGGTGTCGCATGATTTGAAAACACCGCTGGCCTCTATTATCGGTTCGCTGAGTGTATATCACGGTATGTATGAATCGCTCTCACCCGAACGCCGGTTGCAACTTACAGAAACCGCTTTGGATGAGGCGCAACGTCTGGATAGCTTTATTTCCAACATTCTGGATATGACGCGTATTGAAAGCGGGCAAATCCGTTTGAAAGAAGAATTTCTCAATCCACTGTCTATTTGCGACAATGTGCGTAAGCGCTTAAAGCAGCGTCTGCGCAAGCATCAGGTAGTGATTCATCCAGTCGATGAAGAATATGAAGTGGAGGCTGACCCGGTATTGACCGAACAGGTGTTGCAGAATCTGTTGGATAACGCCGCTAAATATTCTCCTGAGGGCACGGTGATTGATGTGAAATCTGGTGTGGAGGATGGCGCGTTCTTTTTAAGCGTATGTGACCATGGTAAGGGAATCCCAGAAGAGATGATGCCTAAGATTTTTGATAAGTATGAACGGTTAAATCATAGTGATACAAAAGTGGCAGGCACAGGACTAGGACTTGCGATATCGAAAGCCATTATGGATGCACAGGGCGGATCCATCCATTTGGCGAATGCCCCCGACGGGGGAGCAGTGTTTACACTGCGATTTACAAATTGGCGACAAGCATCGGCCCAAAACAATATTAAAGAATCGACATAATTAGTATGGAAGATTTAAGAGGACAGACAATCGTTGCAATTGATGATGCGGATAGTATTCGCACATTTTTGCGTATTTCACTCGAAACATATGGCGCTACATTCTATGAAGCGCGTAATGCAGCCGAAGGCGTGCGCCTTTGCAAAAAATATAATCCTGACATAGTCGTGCTCGACCTTGGCTTGCCCGATAAAGACGGCTTAGACGTGTTGCCGGAAATCAAAAAAGAACCCGATAGCCGCGACCCTTACGTGATTGTACTCACGGTGCGCAAGGATACAGACACCAAGAATAAAGCCTGGGAGCTTGGGGCACAGCAATTCGTGACTAAACCCTTCACCCTTGACGAGTTGATGGATGCGATGCAATCCACACTCAAGAATAATAATACGGGTAGTCAAGCGTCTTACTATTAGGCGAAGTGTTCATGATGGAATCATTTTATAGCTGGGACGAAATAGTTATGCGGCTTGGGCTTGCATTGCTATTGGGTGCTACATTGGGGCTTGAGCGCGAGTATAAATATAAGGTGGCAGGGGTGCGCACCTTTATGTTGGTAAGTCTTGGTGCGGCCGCTTTCACCCTTATTGGGCTGGACATGGCACAAATGGAGCTGGCGTCTAATGGCAATGTAAAAATCGACTATAGCCGTGTTGTGCAAGGCATCGTAGCGGGTATTGGGTTTTTGGGGGCAGGCGCACTCATACGCGCGGATGATAAGCGTGTGACAGGCTTTGCGACCAGTGCAGGCATTTGGGTGTCGGGCGCGATTGGCATTGCCTGCGGACTGGGCTTGTTTGTTCAGGCGGTTATTATTTGCGTGGGTACGTTGTTGGTATTTTTAATCGGTTCGGCGCGTGCTTTCCTGCGCGACGATCTGGAAGAAGATCGCGGTGATGTAAGTGGCAAAACCGTAGAAGGCACCGACACAGAAAAAGACGATTAGGCGCGTTGCAGTTCTGCCTGCTTAACCAGTTGGCGGAACAGGCGTCTGTATTTACGCACATGCAGCATGAATTCCGGGTGAAACTGTACCCCTAGCATCCATGGGTGGTTTTTATCTTCAATACATTGCACGATGCCGTTTGCTTCCTGCCCGCTGACTTCTAATCCTTCACCCAACGCATCAATAGATTGGGTGTGCATGCTGTTTACAGCGCATTTGGTGCAGTGAAGAATGGAAAAAATCCGTGATTCTTTTTTCACAAACATGAGCTTGCGGTAGAAAATGCGGGCGATAGTACCGTTAGGGTATTCTGCTTTTTCATAGACTTTCGAGAAATCGCGATGCAAGGAGCCGCCACGCAATATATTGATAAATTGCGCGCCGCGGCAGACGCCCAGCACCGGGATATTCTGCTCAGTAGCATCATGAAACCAGTGTTCTTCCATGGCATCACGGTTATGGTCGTACGTATATTCTCGTTTGGCGGGTTGGTCATAGCGTGGCGGGTAAATATCGCGCCCCCCAGCCAGCAACAGGCCATCGAGCTTTTCGCCGTAATGAGGTTCAGACGCGGTTAGTGCCACGGGCTCGCCGCCAGCGAGTTTTACCCCCAGCTGCGAGAAATATTTCAGCATGCGGTATCCCTCGTCGGGCAGGGTTACGCCAATGCGCGGTTTATATTTACTCTCCGTCATGATACCCACTGCTTTCCTTGTTCCCTCCAGCGCGTTTCACTGAAAGGCCATGGCGATTGCAAAATACGGTGATAGGCTTCTGCCATTTCGCGCCGGCGGTCATCATCAAAAGCGAGCGCTTCAATTTCCAGCCAGTGCCGCCATTCCTTATTGATGCTCCAGTCTGGCTCATCCACGCGGCTGTTGGGCATACGAAAATGGAAGGTGGGACGGGCTTTGATCAGGTGCGACTCTACTTGCGAGCGTACCCTGTCTTCCTCTATCCATGCAAATAGCGGCAGCATGTCAAGCGCACGGTCACGTGTAGGGTTATACTGTATGTAATGGTCGATTAATTGCTGCCAGTTTGGCGCATAGTCCGGATGCAGAATCATGGACACATATTCTTTGGGGTAGGGCGAAATGAAAGGCGTTACTTCGCGGGTCAGGTCGGTTTCCATGCTCTCTTTCAACATAGGGTACAAAAGCCCAAAGGCCTGAATGAACGCCAGGATAGTCTCAGGTTTTTTGTCCGGGATGTCAGGGTTGAAGTGCACCCCAAATGCGTTGATTTGGCTTGCAGATGTGCCTTTTGCACCGGCGCTGCGTAAGGCTTGTACAATGTCTTCAAATGTGTCGATTGCTTCGATTGGCAGCGGTGGCGTAACAATTTCTACGGGCACAACCTGCGACAAAATAGGCGAGAGCGCTGCGTGCCCTGCTTTTGCCAAGAAGGCATATTCACCATTTGATTTACTGCTATCGGATAGTTTTTGCATTAGGCTGGAATCCAGCTCTACGCGAAACGTACCATAGTCATCATGTTCTATTTCTAACACATGGTCATTCGCTCGCGAACGGCTTCCCCCAATAATATCCGAGATGAGGTCGGCGGTTTGGTCGATACTCACACCGATAAATTCAAGCTCGATACCGACTTTCCTCGGTTCATCCTGAAAATTCCTACTGTAGCTGGCATGTGGCATGTTATTATCAGTCATACGCTCCTGTTCGTGGCAAAAGCTCGCCTGTGCTGAAAAAATCTAATCTATATGTATTAGGAGCAGTGCCCGCTGTGCCATCTGGTCCGTCATACATTTCTTGTGACATTATTTGCTTACCAATGGCCTTATCGAGAGGAGAAGCCTGATGCTGTAGATTTCCACAAGCACACAGGCATCCTCCAATAATAACTAGGCCAATATATCGCATAACGCCTACTTCATATGTGTACGGGCATCCTGCGGACCAGGCTCCGCGAATTTCTTAAATTCGGGGCGCGAGTGGTCATGCTGAGTGTCGCGGGTTAGCTTGGCAGATTTACTTAGGAACAACGTAGCTAATAAGCCAATAAGTGCTAAGAAGCCTAATGTTCCGAGTGTTCCACTCAACCAGTAGGGTGTGTTTGCTAGGTTAATACTGGCGAATACATAAAATACACCAAAGAGTGAGCCAAACAGGGCGATAAACCCAAGTAGATATTTTAAAATGCTATAACGCTTTCTCATAATCAAATCTCCTTATGTGTCCCAGTATGCCAATACAGGTATAAAAGCTAAAGAAGGCTGTGAGAGCTGAGTATAAAGAGAAAATAAATATAGAGATTGTGCAGACTACTCGTTTACGGCCGCTTGGCTTGGTGCCGCCGCAGTCTCGTTATCGATAACCTCCATGCGGTAGCCAATGCCAGGCTCGGTCACCACGTAGATTGGATCCGAAGGGTCTGGTTCAATTTTTTCGCGCAACTGGCTGATATATACACGCAAATACTGCATGTCGTCGCCATGCGCAGGGCCCCATACTTCTTTCAGAATCTGTTTGTGGGTCAGCATCTTGCCGCGGTGTGTTAACAAATAGCGCAGCAGCTCATATTCTTTTGGGGTGAGAGATGTTTTTTCATCGGAAATAAAGACTTCGTGACGCACCAGATCCATGCGGATGTAGCCGTTGGACAGCTCCGGCTCACCGGCTTCTTGTGTCGCGGCTTTGCGCAAATTGGCGTTAATGCGCGCTAATAATACTTCGTGATTAAACGGTTTGGTCACGTAATCATCAGCACCTTTGTTCAGAGCGCTGGCGATTTCGTCATCGTCATTGCGGACAGATAAAATAATAATAGGCAGCTGCGACCATTCGCGCACACCTTCAATTACTTCCTTGCCATCGATATCTGGCAAACCGAGGTCTAGCAATACGAGGTCTGGCTTTGCGGAAGCGCTTAAGCGAATCGCTTCTTTGCCGTTGTCGCACTCCACTGTTTTGTACCCAGCGCCTTCAAGCGTGATAGTCAGTAATTTACGGATTTGCGGTTCATCGTCTACGATCAACACAGTATTTTTAATAACGCTCATAATATATTCCTGCCCCAAATAGGTTATTAAATGATATAGACGATAAACCGCCTAAATCCAATGATTATATATGATAAGCCTACTCCCAAGCAGGCTCACCCAAATCGATATCTTCTTCATCTGTTAGTGCACCTGCGGCAGCACCTGCAGCAGCGCCCACTACACCACCTGTGACAGCATTTCCGCCAGTGGCTGCGGCACCTGCTGCGCCGACACCTGCACCCACACCAGCTCCGCTAAGGGAGCGGTCGGATTGGCTGCTACCACATGCGGCAACACCCAGCGCTAACAGTAATGATATGATTGCATTACGGATTAACATGAAACCTCCTTGTTAGTCTGTTCCAGCTGCGCGATCAGCGCCGCGTGCTAAACCGAAAATGAGTGAAAGTACGAATAATCCCAAGAATACGAAAAACAGGATTTTCGCGATACCAGCCGATGCGGCTGCGATTCCTCCAAAACCAAAGGCTGCAGCTACAAGGGCGACAATAAAGAACAATAAAGCTAATTGTAACATTGTCTTCTCCTTAATGTTTTGCAGACCCGTTAGGTGTGCCTACACTCACGTCGTCTGCATTAATTTCGTGAGGAGACAATTCAGAGCCCGATGCATAGCCAGCATTATCCGTAAATTGACTGCTTTGACTTTGTTGGCTCGAATGCGGTTGGTGTGGAGGGTGTGAAATAAACCCGTCCACGAATGCGTTAACCAGACTGGCCGCACTATTTACCAAATCAGGCATAGGGTCACTGCGGCGAGTGGAATATTCTAATTTTGCTAATCGGTTGATACGATCGCGCGTCATGAGCAGGCACACCAGTGCGCCCAGCGCTGCTAGTAAAGCTACCATGAAGGCTGCGGGCACAGGGGCTAACCCATAATATTGCATGCCTACAAACAGGCCATACAGGCCAAGGCATAATAGTCCGCCAGTTAAGATGGCACCGCAAATAGCCCAACCCACTGCAGCGGCAAGATAACGCATTGCCTTTTGCACGGTTTGTTCATCCGGCAGTACGTGGCCTGCCGCCCAGTGAGTTAGTGTATCCATTGCCGAGGACATTGTGGGCTACTCCTTCTTGCGATTACGAACGACGGCTCAATAGCGCTGCAATCACTGCGCCTGCACCGAATGCTACAGCGGTGCTTGCAAACGGACGTTTTGCAATCGTCGCTTCGGTGGTAGCGCGTACATCATCCAGTTGAGCGCGTTTATCCGATACATAACTGCGCAGATTCTCGCCTGCATTATGTGCCATACCTTTCAGGTTTTCTGCGCTGAAAGTGCTGGAACCGTTACCAGTTTCTTTTACGTGAGTACTCAACATATCTTCCAGATTGGCAATATGTTGCTTAAGTTCTTTGATTTCGCCTTGCGTAGTGGCCATGAGTAAATCTCCTTTAGTTAGTTATACGGTGTATAGAAAAGATGGTGTCTGCCGATAATTTATGCGGCAGCGCGGCGTTCGAATTCGTCCACTTCTCGTTCAGCTTCATCTTTGGCATAGCCATATTTTTGTTGAAGCGTGCCAACGAGTTGTTTGCGGTTGCCTTCGATTTGGTCGAGCTCATCATCAGTGATTTCTCCCCATTTCTCCTGGATTTTGCCTTTCAGCTCTTTCCAGTTGCCTTTAATGCTATCTGTATTCATGGAAGCCTCCATTGCATTGTTCGGTTAATAACGATATCAACGTTACCGTTAGGCTGCTTAAACCGCGATGCGTCGCATAAGCGTAAGATATAAAAGGCCTATAAATGGAGGGTGACGCGTTCTCACGAAAGGATGGTAGGCATATGCATGGGTTCTTAGGGGCGATTTTTCTAGCTGTTTTAGTTGCTTGGAACTCAGCCGCGCTTGCGTCTGAACGTTATGCGATTGCCGCGGCACACCCACTCGCAGCACA
>PBPD01000072.1 GCA_002725445.1 Rickettsiales bacterium | reverse complement strand
CGAAATGCGTAGCCAGCGCGGGGGTGTAGGCATGGATGGTGATGGCATCGTAATAATGCTTTTTGACATGGGCATGCATGCGGCGCGCAAATTCGCCGGAACGCACGGTCTCTTCCAGTTGGGTGATGGTGTCGAGCAGTGGGCCGTCGAGCGGCGCGGTGATGTCGGAGGCGGCATTGGCAATGGCCTGCCAGAGTGGGCGCAATTGCTGCAGCAACGCCTGACCTTCCGGCGAAATATGCAGGCGTTTGGAGCGTTTGTCATCCTCGCAGGCGGCCAGTATGATAAGGCCCTGCTTGGCCATTTGGCTGGCCTTCTGGCTGATGGCGGGGTGGCTGATGCCGAGCGCATTGGCCGCATCGCGTAAAGTGAGGTTGCCGCCCGTGCTATCGAGCAGTTTCATGAGGGGAAAGCAGCCTGCATCAAAGCTGATCTGATAATGGCGGTAGCATTGATTCACCTCGGCGAGCATCATGTCACTGACGCGCTTGAGGCGGCTGGCCATGCCCATAGTGCCAACGGATGCAAGAATATCGTCCATATGTGTAACCCCTTATACAAATTACTATGTAAGGGGTTATATAGTATCGGTGGGCGGGGTCAAGGAAAATTAATAACCGAGCATATAGACCACGAAACATGCCTCTTCGAGGTCGTTGTCGATTTGGTACTCCGCATCGGCGGGGGCATCCGAATCCGCACAGTTGCCACGCCGGCTGTTAATGGGTGCGCGCAGCTGGCCGGTGGAGGGAAAGCTGTCGTCTATTTTACGGTCAATATTATAAGCTTCTTTGGTGCTGATGGCGGCGTGGCGGCCATGGCGTGTGCCGCCGCCTAACACCGAACCCGCTATAACCAGCGTATTCTTATAATTGCCGGGAAAGTACCAGCCATCGCCCGCGTCGATATAGCCAATATAGAAGAAAATAAAGTTGCCGATTTCGGACAGCGCGTGTGACGGTACGTTGTAGCCGCCATTGACTTCGAAGTCGCTGCTGTCGTTGGACACACCGGAATAGGCGCCCTCGATGAGGCCAGCATTGGCCAGATGTTTCCATGCGTGGAAGGTTTCACCATTTGCCCATACGCCCGTGCCGCCAGCAGGTGTGTGGATGCGGCCGTCGCCGTCGCCGTTGCAGGTGGCTTCGCCAAAGCTCTCGGTGGTGAAGCAGGCTGCGCCTGTGCCGCCGCCGCCCGCTGCGCCCCAATAATCGGTGGCGTTACGCATGTCGCCCGGCAGGGCGTTGTATTTCTCGCGGAAGGCGTTGGTGGCGGAAACATATTGCTGCGTCTGTGAAATGGTGCGGTTGATCTCGGCGCCGTGAATGAGGTTTTGGCCTATTACGATGCTGCCTGCAAGCAAGCCCAAAATGACCAGCACGATAGAAAGTTCTACAAGGCTGAAGCCGTGCTTATGTGAGGTGAGTGGCATTAGAAGACTCCGCGGAAAATGGGATTGCACGCTTCGCCATTGAAACTGCGTGTGTAGCTGTTGCGGTCGTTATGGCAATTGGCGTTGTAGGTATCGTCAAAGGTCATGATGTCGCCATAGCCGGGTGTGCCATCGTCGTGCTTGGCGTCGAGTTTGTACATCTCGTTGGGGGTGAGAAACTCGGCGACCAATGCATTGGCGTTGGTATCGCGGCGGCCAAAGGCGATGACATGGCCAAAATGCTCAAACGGAAAATAGAAATTGGTGGGGGCGACGTTGCCTGCCTCGGCATCGACATAATACACATAGGCGCCGACGCCATCTATGCCGGTGGCGGGCACGTGCTCGCCGGGAAACGCATCGACCGAGGAATTGTTGGCGATGCCGCTGACATCGCTGTCGAGCAGGCCAGCATTTTGCAATTGCTCCCAATAGCGGAACATCTCGTTGGTGTCATAGTCGATGCGGCCATTGCCGTCACCATTGCGGGTTTGGGTGCCTGTGCCTGCGGTGCTGTCGCTGGCTGCGGCGCCCCAGTAGCGGGTGGCTTCGTCAAAATCGCCGGGCAGCGCGCCATATTGCTGTTTGAACGCGGCCGTAGCGCTGGTGTAGCGGTTTTTCTCGGCGACGATGCTGTTGACCTCCGCGGCGCGAATGATGCTCTGGCCTGCGATGATGCCGCCTGTGATCAGTCCGATGACAACCAGCACAATCGCCATTTCAATGAGCGAAAAGCCGCCGCGAGAGCTGTTGTGAGAGTGAGGTGTGAAAGGGTGGGGCATGTGTTTAGAATCCTGTGATGAAGAGTAGGGTGCAGCTGTCTGTTTCGTTGGCGAGATTATATTGCAGTGCGCCGGCGCAATTGGCGCCGTTGCTTTCCATGGTCATGATGGTGCCTGAGCCGGGGATGCCGTCATCGAACTTGCGGTCGATGCCGTAGGCTTCTTTGCCGGTGGCGAAAGGGGCTTCCGGAATGCTATTGACGACTTGTAGGCCTAAGGTGATGAAATTGCCGTAATAGCGCGGGAAAAGGCCGGTGTCGCTTGCCGCGACGTCGCCACGATGCTGAATGCCAAATCCTGCCCCTGACACGGGCGCGCTGGGCACGTTGGTGCCGGGGACGCCGTCGGGGTTGGTGTTGTCGCCAAACGAAACGCCGGTGTAGCGCCCGTCAATTAGCTGGGCGAGCGACATGTGCTGCCATGCGCGGTAGCCTTCGGTGTCGCGCGCAATTTGCCTGTCGCCATTGCCGTTGGCGGTACCACTCCAGACCGAGGTGGCATCGGCCATATCGCCCGGCAAGGCCAGATATTGCTCCTTGAATTGATGGACGCCCATGCGCAATTCCATGCCACGCGTGCCCGCGGCGGTGATTTCATTAGCGGCAATCAGGCTGCGCCCTGCCGTGACGCCACCTGCAAGCAGACCGAGAATCACCAGCACAATCGCCAGTTCGACCAGCGTGAAGCCAGCCTGTGAGGCGGTGCGGTTGGATGAGCGGTGCGCATAGCGCTGGTTTACACATTTAGTCATAAAGGGGAACTCCCGTTATATAAAGAAAGGCGCAGACGTCGTCGCGCTTTTCGTCGAGCGCATAATTGCCGCTATTGTGACAATCGGCATCATTTAAGAAGCCGCGTAAGCTGCCACTGTTGACGCTGCCATCATCGTATTTCTCGTCGAGCGATTTTACGTCAGTGGGTGAAAGGATCTGCTCGCGTGTGTCGTTCTCGTCATTGGTCTCGCCGCCAATGACAAGAATGTGGCCGTAGTCACCTGAAAAATAGTCACCCCCATCTGTTGCCTGGTACCCAACACTGCGTATGCTGACCCCGCCATCAAGCACTTTGGGTGCATTAAGGCCGGGGCGGGCATTGAATGTACCGCCCGCGGTGTATGAAACGCCGGTGTATTTGCCTTCGACCAGCTGGGCATTGGCCATGTGCTGCCATGCACGTAGCTGCTCTTGTGTGGCATATTCGATTTGGCCATTGCCATTGCCATCGCAGGTGGCAAGCCCAGTGGAAGGCTGCGCAGATGTGCCGGGGCAGGTGCCG
This sequence comes from Rickettsiales bacterium, assembly GCA_002725445.1. Classification (GTDB taxonomy): domain Bacteria; phylum Pseudomonadota; class Alphaproteobacteria; order Rickettsiales; family UBA3002. The sequence goes on along the minus strand of PBPD01000072.1, from coordinate 4,708 downwards.
CTGCCCCAATAGGCTTCGGCTCTGTCCATGTCGCCGGGCAGGGCGTGGAACTCATCGACAAACTGGTGCAGCGCGTTGGAATAATGGGCGGCGGCCACACCGTATTGCTTTATTTCGGCGCCGCGTATCAGGCTGGTGCCAGCGGTGATACCGCCAATGACCAGACCGATAATAACCGTAACAACCATCAGCTCTAAAAGCGAAAAACCGTCACGCGATGTGGGATGTGTCATGCTGTGTCCTGTTATGTTGGTGTTTAGTATAGCGAATTTGATGCGTAGCCGCAACGCGCAAGGCAGCAAAGCCCCAGCATGCGCGCGTGCGCACCATATGGCGCTTTTATATGCACGTAAAGTAGGCTAGGTTTATGGCTGTGACACGCGCTATGATACATATACTCCAACGGCTGAAACAATGGGGTGCTACCATGAGCAAAGGCTTGTGCATGGGCGCCGCTGACATTGTGCCCGGCGTGAGCGGGGGCACGATGGCGCTGATTCTTGGGATTTATCCACGGCTGCTGAAGGCTATTAAGTCGGTGAATATGGAGCTGGCCGGGCTGATTTTGAAAGGCCGCATTCGCGATGCGGCGCGCCATATGGATCTGGCGCTGCTGATGCCGCTAGCGATGGGCATTGTGTGCGCGTTTTTGTTTTTCACCCATGTGGTGCCGCTGCCGCGGCTGGTGCGCGAACAGACCGAACTGGTCTATGCGGTGTTTTTTGGCCTGATTGCAGGCTCGGTGCTGGTGCTGGTGGAGGATATTCCGCGTAAGAAACTGGTGGATGGTGCGTGGGTGCTGGTGGGCATTGGTGCCGGGCTGGCGTGGGTGACGATGACGCCGATGGCGTTGCCTGATAGTAGCTGGATGTTGTTTTTGAGCGGGATGCTGGCGATTTCGGCGATGTTGCTGCCGGGCATTTCCGGCTCGTTTGTGCTGTTGATTCTGGGTAAATATGCGCTGATTCTGGAGGCGCTGGCCACGTTGGATGGCGCGGTGCTGACACCGTTTATTCTGGGCACGATGGCGGGGCTGGTGGTGTTTAGCCGTGCAATTGGCTGGCTGCTGGAACATTACCGCCGTCGCACGATGGAAGTGATTATTGGCATGCTGATCGGCTCGCTATATGCGATCTGGCCGTATCAGGAGCGCGTGGTAGTGAGTGCAGGCGGCAAAGACAAGGTGCTGAATCTGTACCCGATTATGCCAAGCGGGGCGGAGGATAATGTGGCCGTGGTGTTTGCGCTGGTGCTGTGCGGGTTTTCGGTGGTGTGGATATTGTCGTGGCTGCAGGCGATGCAGGGCACGCATAAACAACGTGCGGCGCATCCGGGCTATTACACGAGCCATAGCGGGGGCAAAGCCAAATATGCACTGGAAGACGAGGCTGAGCAGAAAGATGCCACGCCTGCCAAGCCGACCAAACCTGCCAAAGCCGATAAGGATACACCAAAACGCTAGTTAGTTGCGCGTCTTGGTTAGTTGCGGGTATGGGCGCATAAAAAAACACCCGCGGCCATAAAGACGCACGGGTGTTTCTCAGCGATTCGCTTGAATCGGAAAAAAGACTTAGCTGCCTTTTTTCAGTTCGCTGGCTACGTTGTTGAACGTGCCTTTAAGTTCGGTACCGATGCTGGTCATAGCAGCAATAGCGGCTACAGCGATCAGCGCTGCGATCAGACCATATTCGATTGCGGTTGCACCGGATTCATCTTTTAAGAAATTTACGAAAGTTTTCATAGGATTCTCCTAATCACAAAATGCGGCATGCATGCATGCCTGAGTTAATGAGCATAGCCATGCGCAAACCATACGAGCCGAAGCTTTTGTGTATGAGGCGCATCTATCCTCTGACAACGCTGGCCTTGCCAGCTAAGACTGAGTATAGCAAATTTATAAGGCTTTGCAAAACCCTAAAAAAACAAGGGTTGATGCGGAGTAGAGGTAATTTTAGCTATTTCATGGCGCGGCCGACTTCGTCGTCGACATGGGTGTAGAGAATGTTGACTTCTTCGCCCAGCGCCATAACCGCCACAATGATGGCTACCGAAATAAGCATGGCGATGAACGCCCATTCGATGGCGCTGGTGCCGCGTGTGTCGTGCCATAGATGGCATAGTGTGCGGCATAATGGGCGACGAAAAATGTTCTGCATGTGTTTCATTTTATTAGGTTATAGGGCGCATAGTAGCAAGGTTGGTGGCCAAAAGCCATTATTTGCTATGCTGCACTGCGCTGAGCGCCCTGGAGCGAGCGGTGCTGCGCGTGCGCTGCCATTGGGCGTGCAGCAGGTCGAGTGCGGCGCGGATGGTGCTTAGCTCGGCCTCGAACACCGACAGGCGCGTGCGATCGCGCGATTCGGCAGCGTGCGCAATGGCGTGCGGGGTTAAGAATTGCGGCGGCTCGTTATAGACGCATAGCGCCATGACGGGGCGGTAAAGCCGCTGTGCCTCGAGCAAAGAGCGTGCTTCGGCGAATTCTTCTTCGCGTGCGCGACGCCAGCTGCAATCTTCGATGCGTGCAGGTGGCAGGCCATGCTGGGCGCGCTCTAAATCGCAGGCGCTGGGAGTGGGCGCTCCGTAGCGCAAGGTATAGAGCCAGCGCAGATGCAGCCCGCTTTTATGCTGTGATTCGGTGATGAAGCCGCGCTGAAGGCAGGTGTCGAGCGGCTCGGCGGTGAGGCCGTGAGCGCGTTTATAGACCAGCTCGGGCGTGCCGGTGTCGTGGGTGGGACGGGCGGTGGTCGGACGGCCGCGACGGGTGGAAAATGCCATGAAAAAACTCCGATGTTGGGGTGAGGAAAAGACAAATGGAAAGAAAAGAAAGCTGTATCAGGCCGTGACGGGCGGCGATGAATGATGCGCCTGAAGACGCTCGAGCTTGCGCGCCGTGGCCTGCCTGCGCTGAAACTCGCCGTCTATCTGCGCGGTGAGATCGGCAATGCGCGGCGGGGTGGCATAGGCATGCGTGGCCAGCAGCCGCGAACAGGCCAGTGCGATCAGGTCGGGCGGGTAGGGGTGAAGCACGGCGGCATAGTCGGGAATGAGCGCGTGATCGGCTTTGGGAAAATGCGCAAATAGCCGAGCGATGGCGCTGCGAATCTGTGACGGGGTGGCAGGGCGCACCAGCTGTGCTGCCTCGGCGACGGCAGTGGCAAGCTGGCCATGCATGGCATGATGCAGCTGTTTACCGTCTGGCAGGAAATAGCCCATATCCGACAAAATAGGCCTGAATGCATCGAGTGCAGGGGTGTCAGGCGGTTCGGTGGATAGGGCTGGCTGGTTGGCCAGCGCGTCATCCGATGGATCTGACTCTGGTTTATGGTTTAGTGGTTTATGGTTTATGGATGGCGTGGGCGGATGGCTCGCATTGGCTGCAGCAGTATCACCTAAATTCAGCTGCTTAGCCTTTTGCCGACGCACCGCATTGCCACGCTTGCCATTGCGGCTGGCGGCCTCGCGCTTGGCCATCACCTCGGCCCAGGTGCGCGCCAGTTTGGCCTGATGCCAGTGGCCGTCTTCCAGCGTGTAGAACGGCCGGAGCAATGGCCGCATGCTATGCCATTTGCGCGGGGTAAGCCGGGCGATGCGCGCAAGCTGGGTGTCGTCATCGGGCAGGGGAATGCCATTATGCCGCCAACTATACAGCAACATCAGCAGGTAGGCGCCGTGTGCCTCGGTGCTGAGATGGTGGGTGTCGGCGAGATAGGCGTCGGTGTAAAACGGCATGATGGGGGCTTTGCTCATACGTCGCCATGCTCCTGCGTGGTGAGAGGGGCGGGAATGCGATGTTTGGGGTAGCGAGGCGGGTAGAGCGACGGCGGCAGTGGCGGCGTGGCCGGTGCCGGTGTTGAAGCGTAGCGGCTGCGGCTGCGGGTGTGGGTAGATGATTGCCGCCACTGGCAGTTGCGGGCAAGCGCGCTGGCCGCCTGTTCGCGCACATAGGCCGGGTCTAGCCCTGCATTTTCGCACACGGTGAGAAAATCAGCCGAATTGCCGCGCAGCCACACGCGTGCCTCCTGCTTGCGCTGTTGCAGCTCGCGCTTGTGCGAGTTGCTGGCAGCATCCATCAAGGCCTGCGTGATAACCGCCTTCCACAAGGCACGCTCGGCGCGGGTGGGGTCGTAGGCGGTGGTGTGGGGCAGTTGCATGGATGGCGCGTGTTCGTCTAGTGGCTGCTGAGTCGACAAAGTCATAGTTACCTCGTGATTATGTTGTTGGTTGGGTAAAGATGTGTCAGGAGAATTCCTGAGTGTTCATGATTGAAGTATTGGGTTGTATTTCCTCTTTTGGGACAACTATAGGATGTGAAAAGGGCAAATCAACCTCTAATATGTACGAAATAAAAAAATTCTACTTAAGCTAGATTTAGGCTTCCGGCCTGAGTGGATGGTGGTTAGGCTGGGTAAATATATGCTGCAGTCTGTGCGCGGTTGTCAGACAGGTCTGAAACGTGTTGCACTGCACTACAACTTCATAATATTTATGGATTTTTTATATTCTTCTTGCTAGGCTGAGAGTCTAACAAAAAGGATAGTGGGTGATGGAAAATCTCATCTTTATCGCTCTGGCAGGTGTTATCTATTTGGGTATTCGTGCGATCAGTCGCGTTGCACAATTGTAGCCTAGCCATGAAATAACCTCCGTTGGTGTTGCGTGTGTCTGCCCATGATGGGACAGCACCCGAAGCTGCGGAAGGTGATTTGTT
>PBPD01000071.1 GCA_002725445.1 Rickettsiales bacterium | reverse complement strand
GATCATAGCGGGGGCATCATCGCCGGGATGGCTTGCCTGTGCTGTCGCTTCCGTGGCCATATTCTGTGCGTTCTTCTAGTGTGTTGTTTTTCTTGTCTATACTTGAACTATAGCAAAAAAGCCAGAAAATCCAAAGCAAAAGAGCCAAAGCTTTACTTTGCGCTTGAAATAGAACGGTAATTGTTGGCCACAGAAGGCCGCACACGACTTAGTGCCGCAACTAACCGCTGTGCGGCGTGTATAGGCTACTCGTCGCTGAACGGGTCTTTCATCATGATGGTGTCATCACGGTTCGGGCTGGTGGACAGCATGGCCACCGGGCACTCGATCAGCTCTTCAATGCGGCGAATATATTTGATGGCACGTGCTGGCAGTTCCGAATAGCTGCGTGCGCCTTCGGTGCTGCGTTCCCAGCCATGCAGGGTTTCATATTGCGGTATCACATTGGCCTGAATGGTCTGATCGGCGGGCAGATAGTCATAGATTTTGCCGTCATACTCATAGCCCGTACAAATTTTGATTTCGCTGAAACTATCCATCACATCCAGCTTGGTCAGGGCAATGCCGCTGATGCCAGCCAGTTTCACGGCCTGACGCACCAGCACGGCATCGAACCAGCCGCAACGGCGTTTGCGTCCGGTCACGGTGCCGAATTCGCGCCCGCGTTCGCCCAGCTCCTGGCCTACTTCGTTGTCCTGCTCGGTTGGGAATGGGCCAGAGCCCACGCGCGTGGTGTAGGCTTTGGTAATGCCCAGTACATAGCCGATGGTGTTCATGCCGCTACCGCTACCGGTCGAGGCCGAACCCGCCAGCGTGTTCGACGAGGTAACGTAAGGGTAGGTGCCATAATCCACATCCAGCATGACGCCTTGCGCGCCTTCATACAAAATGCGTTTGCCTTCCTGACGTTTCTGCTGCAGCAGCATCCAGACAGGCGCAGCAAAAGGCAGAATCTTCGGTGCGATTTCCAGCAATGGCTTCACCAGCTCATCTTCGCTCATTGGCTCCATGTCAGAGGCGGCCAGCAGGGCGTTATGGTGGGTAAGCATGTTTTTCACCTTATCGCGCAGTAAGGTCTCGTCGGCCAGATCGCACACGCGGATTGCACGGCGTGCGGCCTTGTCTTCGTAGGCAGGGCCAATGCCGCGGCCAGTGGTGCCAATTTTTTCGGCGCCGCGCAAGGCCTCGGCCGCTGCGTCCAGCTTAGGGTGAATTGGCAGAATGAGGGTGGCATTCTCGGCGATGCGCAGCGTATCAGGGCTGATATTGACCCCTTGCTCGCTGACGCGACGAATCTCTTCCAGCAGCGCCCACGGGTCAACCACTACGCCGTTGCCGATCACACTCAGCTTGCCAGGGCGCACCACGCCGCTTGGCAGCAGGCTCAGCTTGTAGGTAACGCCGTTGATAACCAGCGTGTGGCCGGCATTATGTCCGCCCTGAAAGCGCACAATCACATCGGCGCGTTCGCTCAGCCAGTCTACTACTTTACCTTTACCTTCGTCGCCCCATTGCGAGCCAATTACTGCTACATTCGTCATTCGTCTATCTCTATATCTTTGTGGTTAGTGGTTATTACGCTACTAATTTGACAACATCGTCAATATATAAGGTGAATCCGGTGGCTTCTTCGCCGAGCGCCGTGGTGTAACGTCCGCCGCGCCCCAGCTCTACGCCATGTTCGGTAGAAAACAGCGAGAAGCTTATGCCGCTGTAATAGCTGAAACCGCGAATTTCCAGCACATCGATGCTCACTGGCACGTTCGGTGCACGCTTGGCCAGCTCGTCCACCAGCGCTGCCAGATAATCAATCTGCGGCAGGTCGTCTTTGTCGATCGCCAGCTCTCTCAGCGCGGCGAGGGCTTTATCGGCCGGGCCGGCACTGGCCAGAATGCCTGCAATGACCGTGGCGCCTGCGTTGTTCACCGCGGCCACATCCTTGGCGCGGACAGCTTGGGTAACATGCTCGCGCACATCCTCGGGCAGTGAGTGTAGCAAATGCTCGACCATGCAAGGCAGGTTGATATCGACCGATAGCTGTTTCATGCCTGCTTTCTGCAAGGTCGCGGCGGCATCGGCGATGATGGTGGCATCGTCCTGCACATCTTTGGCGCCAAACAGCTCGATGCCTGCTTGTGTATATTGACGGCGCTTATGCAGCCCTTCGGGCGCGACACGTACCGTATTGCCGCTATAGCATAGTTTGAGCGGGCGAGGCTCGTCAGCGAGTGCACCGCTGGCAATGCGGGCTACCTGACCTGTCATATCCGCACGCAGCGCCAGCATGCGCTGGCTATCAGGATCCATCACGCGGAAAGAGCGATTGGCAACCGAGTCGTCCTTGCCTGTCAGCAGCGATTCCTCAAACTCCATGAGTGGCGGCATCACCAGCTGATAGCCACTATCCATAAAGCTGTTTACCAGCGTATGGGTGAGCGAAAAGCAGCGCGCTGCCTCGGGGGGCAGGCGGTCATGCAGGCCGGATGGTAGTAACGGTTTGTCGTGCATCTATATATGATGTTGATGATTAAGCGCGTGGTGTAAAGGAGTTGGAGCTAAAAATCAATCATGGCTTGGCCAATTTCGTACAGAGAAGGAAAATGGCACGTGGTGCGTATTGATAGTAGGCGAAGGGTTATGTGTGTGTTACATACGCATAACGCTAGGAAAAGAACGTTATGATAACACGTATTTTACAACTCAGCCGCGCCACACAGATCGCCATTATATTGGTTATTGGCATGGTGTTATGGATCGGCTCGGCCGTGATTGCACCGCCTTCCAAAGACGATGAGGGCGATGCTGCGCCGCAAGTTTCTGAGCCGGATTTAGAAAAAGCCGTGGAAGTTACGCGGGTTTATGCCCGCCCGCACAACCGTTCGATCATTTTGTATGGTCAGACGGCGCCGAACCGTCGCGTAGAACTGAAAGCCGAAACGCAAGGCACCGTGGTTGCGATTCCGGGTGTGGAAGGCCAGAAAATGGCTGAAGGCGATGTGATTGTGCGCATTGACGAGCGTGATCGCCGCGCACAATTGGAACAAGCACGCGCATTGTTAAATCAGCGCGAGATCGAGAATAAAGCTGCGGTACGGTTGCAGGCTAAAGGTTTTCAGACCGAGGTGCGATTGGCCGAAGCCAAAGCGCGACTGGCCGAAGCGCGCGCAAATCTAAAGCGTATTGAGCTGGATTTGCACTTCACTAAAATGCGTGCGCCGTTCGATGGGATTCTGGAAGAGCTGAATGTAGAAATCGGTGATTTTGTGGGCGTGGGTGTGTTTGGAGGTGAGGGCGCATTGGCCGTGTTTGTGGATAATGACCCGTTAAAAATCACCGGTCAGGTGTCAGAAAATGACCGTCCGCTCATTCGTATGGGTAGCCCTGCCAAGGTGATGCTGAGCGACGGGCGCGAGCTGCGTGGTACGGTGGCGTATCTGGCGAATGTAGCCGAAAGCGCCAGCCGTACGTTCCGCATCGAAGTGGAGTTGCAAAACCCAGATCAGGCGATTCCTGCTGGCATGACAGCCGAGCTGCGTATTCCGACCGAAGCGGTGAAAGCATTCTTTATCTCGCCGTCAGCACTCGCACTCGATGACGATGGCAAGATCGGCGTGAAGATTGTGGATGAGGAGAATATCGTACGTTTCCGCACCGTTGAGTTGCTGGAAGACACCGAGGACGGTATGTGGATTACGGGTCTGCCCGATGCGGTCAAACTGATTACGCTGGGGCAAACCTTTGTAAGCCCGGGGCAGCGCTATGAGGGTGAGGTGCTGGAAGGTGAGACATACACGCCGGTGCTGGAGCCGTTGGAGCAGGTGGACGTGCCCGAAGAGCCTGTCGGCGGCGTGGTGATGGACGCTTTGCCCGCGGACAAAATGCCGCCTGTGCCTACAGCCAAGCCAGAAAGACCCTAGCCTATGTTTTCACTGATCGATGCATCCGTAGAGCGCTGGCGCACGGTGTTGCTGCTATTGGTGTTTATTTTTGTGATGGGGCTGGCGGGCTATAGTGCAATTCCCAAAGAATCCGCTCCGGATGTAAAAATTCCGTATATCTACGTGTCGATGACGCATGAGGGCATTTCGCCAGAAGATGCGGAGCGCTTGCTGTTGCGGCCGATGGAAAAAGCCCTGCAATCGATTGAGAGCGTGAAGGAAATGACCGCGCAGGCCGTGGAAGGGCTGGCGTCGGTAACGCTGGAGTTTGAGGCGGGCTTTAACAGCGACAAAGCGCTGGAAGATGTGCGCGCCAAGGTGGATGAGGCCAAGCCAGACCTGCCGGAAGATACGGACGAGCCGAAAGTGGTGGAGCTGAATTTCTCGAAATTCCCGATTCTCAACGTGATGCTGACCGGCGATGTTGATGAGCGGACGCTGGTAAAAGTATCGCGTGATCTGCGCGATAAGGTGGAGAATATTTCGACCGTGCTTGAGGCGAATCTGGTGGGCACACGCGAAGAGGTGCTGGAGATTCTCATTAACCCGCTGGTGCTGGAGTCCTATCAGATATCGCCCAGTGAGGTGTTTGCCAAGGTGGATGCAAACAACCAGCTGATACCTGCTGGCGAGGTGGATACGGGTTCGGGTAGTTTTGCCATTAAGCTGCCAGGGCTGGTGGAAACACTGGTTGATTTGCGCACTATTCCGCTGCGGGTAGATGGCGAGGCAGTGACCACCCTGCAAGACGTGGCCGATATTCGCCGTGGTTTCAAAGACCCGCAAAATTATGCACGGGTGAATGGCAAACGGGCGGTGGTGCTGGAAGTGTCCAAGCGCACAGGCGCCAACATTATTGAAACGGCCGAAGCGGTGCGTGCGCTAGTGGATAAAGAGCGCAAATACTGGCCGCAAGGCATTGAGGTGGTTTATTCCAACGACCAGTCCGACGAAATTCGTGACATGCTGAGCGACTTGCAGAATAACATCATTCTGGCGGTGTTGCTGGTGATGATTGTGGTGTTGATGGTAATGGGCTTGCGCCCTGCGGCATTGGTGGCCTCGGCGATTCCTGGCGCGTTCCTGTTTGGGGTGCTGTGCATCTGGGGCATGGGGTTCACCATGAATATTGTGGTGTTGTTCAGCCTGATCCTGTCGATTGGCATGCTGGTGGATTCCGCCATTGTGGTGAGTGAATATGCCGACCGGCTGATGATGGATGGTCAGCCGCCACAAAAGGCCTATCCGAATGCGGCGAAACGTATGGCGTGGCCGATTATTGCGTCGACCGCGACCACGTTGGTGGTGTTTATGCCGCTGCTGTTCTGGCCGGGCATTGTTGGCCAGTTTATGAGCTATATGCCGATTACCCTCATTGTAACTTTGGCGGGTTCGTTGTTGATGGCGCTTATCTTTGTGCCGGTGATTGGCACGCGCATGGGCAAGGGCAGCCGTATCAATGAAAAAGAAGCGCGCAAAATCCGCGCCGCAGAAGTCGGTAACCTTAGCGAGCTGGGAGCCTACACACGCGGCTATGTTAAATGGCTGGATGCGGCTTTGTCGCGCCCTAAGCTGGTGGTGGGGGCGATTTTTGCAGCAGTGGTTGGGCTGTTCGTTGCGTTTGTGAGTGCCGGGCCGGGGGTGGAGTTCTTCCCAGAGGTCGAGCCGAAAGTGGCGATGGTGGATATCCGTGCGCAAGGCAATCTGTCGGTGGATGAGAAGGATGCGATCACCAAACGGGTGGAAGCCAAGATTAAAGAAGTCGGGGGTATTCGCACACGTTATGCGCAAGGCGGCAAGATTTCGCTGCGCTTTGACACGCCCGAGGACACAATTGGACGCATCACGCTGGAATTCACGGACTGGGATACGCGGCCACCCGCCGATGCGATCCTGACCGAGATTCGCGACGCACTTGGCGTGATTCCGGGTATTCAGGTGGTAACCCAAAAGCAAAAAGAAGGCCCCGCCACCGACAAGGCTGTTGTGCTGGAGTTTTCGTCACGTGAGCCATCTTTATTGAAGCCGACCGTCACCGATGTGTTGCGCGGCATGCAGGAAATTGGCGGCTTTATCAACGTGACCGATGATCGCCCTGTGCCGCAGATCGAGTGGAATCTGGCTGTCAACCGCGAGCTGGCCGGCCGCTACGACATCGATGTTAGTATGATCGGGCAGGTGGTGAAGATGATCTCTAACGGTATTATCGTGAATACGTATCGCCCTGATGATGCGGATGATGAGATTGATATTATCACCCGTTTCCCGCGTGAGTTTCGCAATCTGAGCCAGCTTGACCGTTTGCGGGTGCACACACCTGACGGGCTGGTGCCGATTGGTAATTATGTCGAGCGCGAGGCGCAGCAAAAGGTGAGCACGATTCGCCGTGTGGATAGCCGCCGCGCGATGCATATCCGCGCTGATTTGCAGCCTGGTCTGAATGTGGATCAGAAAGTGAGCGAGCTGCAGGAATGGATGGTCGCCAATGCCGAGATTGATCCGCGCGTGAATATTCGGTTCCGCGGCGAAGATGAAGAGCAAGCCAAAGCGGGGGCGTTTTTGGGCAGTGCCTTCATGGTGGCGCTGTTCCTGATGATGCTGATTCTGGTGACGCAATTTAACAGCCTTTATGACATGGCGGTGATTATGAGTGCGGTGTTCCTGTCAACGGGCGGGGTGCTGCTTGGGTTGCTGGTAACATGGCAGGCCTTCGGCATTGTAATGTGTGGGGTGGCTGTGATCTCGCTGGCGGGGATTGTGGTGAATAATAATATTATCTTCATCGATACGTATAAATTGCTGCTGGCGGGCGGGATGGACAGGCACGAGGCCTTGCTGCGCACTGGTGCACAGCGCATGCGCCCCATTTTGTTGACGGCGGGCACGACCGTGCTTGGTTTGTTGCCGATGGTGCTGGCAGTCACGATCGATTTTGTCGGGCGTGAGGTGAGTGTTGGCGCGCCGTCCAGCCAGTGGTGGCAGCAGCTCTCGGCTTCGATCGCGGGTGGCTTGGCATTTGCTACTATTCTCACGCTGTTCTTCACGCCGTGCCTGCTGATGCTTGAGGGCAGTCTGCCCAATTGGTTTACACGGCGGCTTGACAGTCTGACCCGTTTACGCCTTAAACTACAGCGCAACATGCAATAAACCGCAAAGGACAACACCCTATGGACTCTCTCATTATTATGGACTTCAAGCTGCAGGAAACACTGATTACGCTGGTGGCAGCGGGCTTGACGACCTTTTCATTTATTCCGCAGGCCGTGCGCACCATTCGCTTGCGCGAAACCAAAGACCTGTCGATGACGATGTATCTGATGATGTCTATTGGTGTGGCGTTCTGGTTGTTCCTTGGCCTGATGTACATGAATTATGTGATGATTGCCGCCAACGGTATTTGTCTGGTGCTGAACCTTATCATTCTGAGACTGAAGCTTAAATTTGGCTAATCAGCCCCGTTTCTTCATCAAAATGTCATCCTGATTGCGTCTACGCCTGCTAAGGTGAGGGCATGACGCAAGACATTATATTACGCGGTAACCGTACTCAGAGCAGTGAGCGCTCTCCTATGGAGCGCTGTACGGCTGAATCCATAGAGATGGTTCAGGCGATTTGCGGGGATCCGCTGCGTCGCGGTAGTTTCCGGTCGCATCAATGTAATGAATATCCCCCGCAGGATGTGCCTGCGCGCGATGCGTTGCTGGAAGCGCTGGAGTCGGTGCAATCGACTGATATATCGTATGAAAACATGCATAATCTGGAGCTGGCCGACACGCTTGAACGCCAGCTTACCATCCAGTGTTTGCGTGCAAACCATGAAAATCAGCGATAATTCGATTTTTATTTTAATAAAATTGTATCTTTCTTAACTAATTAATAACCATTTTCTATTAATATTAAACTTACAGATTAATAAATTATCGCATGTGAGCTAGTATTAATATGAAAAAACAGATCATTAAAAACGAAGAAGGTGCCACCGCCATTGAGTTCGCGATTGTAGCACCCGTGCTGTTTCTGTTAATTTTTGGCATCATCGAGTTTGGTTTGATTACTTTCTCGACGGTGGCAATTGAAGCAGCCGCTAGCGACGTGACGCGTCATGCGCGTACCGGCGCACTTAGCACAGCAGAAATTCGTCAGGCAGTAAAACAGCATTCGCTTGGGCTTATCAATGCAGACCGGATCGTGGTGACCACACAACAAGTCTATAATTCACCACTGACGGCAGGCGAGCCTTGTATTCCAAGTGATGCGAAAGACCCGCAAACGGGCGTGTGCTTGGCCGGCTACGAGGATGTGAATGGCAATGGTATATATGACGCACCACTTGACGCAGGTGCAGCGGGAGAGGTGCGCGAATATACCATTGTCTATCCTTATCAGATTATTACACCTATGATGGGCACCATAATTGGTCAATCATCGAGGGGGTACGACGGTAATACATTTGTGATAGCCAGTCGTGCTATGGTAAAAAATGAGCCATTCTAAACTGAGAGTTTCACATCTGTTAGCAAACTACCGACACTCCACCCAAGGTGCGATGTTGGTAGAATTTGCTATTATTCTGCCCATACTTATTTTTCTCCTGCTATCGGGTATTGAGCTTTCGCGCTATATCATTATTCTGCAAAAGACCGAGCGTGCCGCCTACACCATGGGCGACATTATCAGCCGCTATTCGCAAGGCGAATTAAATCAGGATGTGCTGCTTGGCACAGCCATTGGCAACGGGCCGGCAGGCCAGATGATGGAGCCGTTCGATAGCCATTCGAAAATTCGCACCATTGCGACTTCGTTTTACAATGACGGTACCGACGTGCTGGTAATGTGGCAGGTGGCGAGCGGTGGCTCGCTAAGTGGCGGTGTAAGCAGTGCCATCAATGGGCGAGGCCCAGGCTCGATTGGGCCAGGCGTGCGCGATACCAGCGTAGCCTTTCAGGGCGACACAGCCTCTGCCATGGCAACAGGTGGTGGCATGTATGATGGTGAGAATATTATTTCGGTTGAGATGTTCTACCGCTACGAACCCTTTGTTAATCGCTTTTTAGGCGCGGGCTACCGTATTATGGAGCCAACGGTGATCACACGGCGTGTGTTCTTCCAGCCGCGCGAAGGGGCTTTATTGAATCTGGCACCAAATTTTACTGGTTAGGAGAATCACCATGGTCACTTTATTACACATTATACGTTCAGAAAAAGGCGCGGTCTCGTTCATCGCTGCCATGGGTTTTCTGGTCTTCGTGTTGGCCACGGGCATAGCCGTAGATTATGGGCGCGCCTCTTTGGTGCGTGATAAAATGCAACACGCCATCGATGCCGCTGCGCTTTCTGTAGCATTGGCACCGCAGAGCGTGTGTGGCAACGACACAGCCTGCCTGACCAGTCTGGCACGGCGCTATGTGTCGCTCAACTTCCCAAGTGATTATATGGGCAGCGACTTCAGCCCCAATAATGTAGGGGTCGATGTGAATATTGGCGGTGAAGAGGTGAGCGTGACCATTGATGTAAGCGCACGTGCGCCTACGAGCTTCATGAGCATTGCCGGCAAAAATGATCTGGAAGTGCGCTCAGATGTAACCGTAACGTATGATCTGCCAGATGAGAGTGAAGAGGATACTGAAACCGTCATTGAACACCGTGACTATGCCGACATGGATGTGTTGTTCGTAGCGGATGGTTCAGGTTCGATGGGTAGCCAGATGTGTTATGGCGGTGACTGGACTGAAGTCGGTACACGTGAAGAATGTTTCTGTGAAGACGAAT
>PBPD01000070.1 GCA_002725445.1 Rickettsiales bacterium | reverse complement strand
CTACACCGCGTTTCTTCAAAGCAGCATCGAATGCATCGGGGTTGTCGCGAATCCATTTAATATCGTGCATGGCTAGACTTCTTCTGTTTCATCTTCTTCATCGTTAACACGCTGCGCATCGTGCTTTTTCTCCATAATACTACAGGTGAGTATGGAGATTTCATAAAGCATGTACAGCGGAATAAAAAGGGCAACTTGGCTGATAATATCGGGCGGCGTCAATAGGGCGGCGGCTGTGACAATAATCACCACGGCGTATTTGCGGCCTTTACGTAACGTGCCCGTACGCACCATGCCCATACGTGCCATCAGCGTGAGCGCTATGGGCAACTGGAATGCCAGACCAAAGGCAAACAGCACCTGCATGACCAACGCCAGATATTCGCCAACCTTGGCTTACAGCTCAATCGGCAACCCCACATTGCCCCCCGGCGTTTCGAACCCAAGGAAAAACTTCCACGCCAGCGGCATAACGCCAAAATAAGCCAACGCTACCCCGGTCGCAAACAACAAGGGTGCAGCAATCAGGTAGGGTGCCAGCACCATCTTCTCGCGCTTATACAGACCCGGAGCCAAAAACATATAGAACTGCGTCGCCACCACAGGAAAGGCCAGCATAAACCCGGCCCAGAAGGCCAGCTTGATATAGGTAAAGAAGGTTTCGGTCAGGCTGGTATAGATCAGGCGGCGTTGCGATTCGCTGTCAAAGGCCTGCGCAAGCGGCTCTACAAGCACGGCATAGACATCTTCAACAAAATAATAGCACACCCCAAAGGCAATACCCCACGCCAGCACGACTATCATCACACGTCGGCGCAGCTCTATCAGATGCTCAATCAGTGTGCCTTCCTGCATGCTCACCCTTTGGCCTCATCATCACGCGCGGCGCTGTTGTCTTTGCCCGCGTTCTGCGCATCAGGCTCGCCTTCAACGATGCGCGGTGTAATGTCCGCGTCCTGCAAATCTGAAATGTCGAACACCTGTTGATATTCACCATTTTGATCGACAATGTATTTTACGTCCTGATTAAGGTCTTTTTGCAGGTCTTTGACGCCACTTTCCTCGGCCAGATCACCTACAGAATCGCGCACTTCGCGCCACATATCCTGCACCTGGCGGCCAAGCCCCATGACAGCACGCAGCACTTTTGGCAAATCCTGCGGGCCCACCACCAACAAGGCCAGCACGCCAATAATGACAATTTCAGCCAGCGAAAGCTCTAGCATAGCATAGCTTACGCGCTGGTTTTATCGTGCTTGGAATCGTCTGTTTCAACACTGGTCGAAGGTGTAGCCGACTCCAGTTTCTCAGGTTCTTTCTTAGATTCTTCGTCGCCTTTCAGGCCATCGCGCAGCGAACGAACGCCTTTACCCACATCGCCCATAACACGCGGCAATTTGCCGGCGCCAAACACCACGAACACAATCACCAGAATCAGTACCAGTTGCCAGATGCCAATGCTCATCACATACTCCTTTATACGGCTTGCGCGCCAGTATTAGACGATTTATCCGCCTCTGACAACAATGCTTGCCATTCTGCTTCGGCTTTTGCCAGATCAAAGGGCTTCACTGCCCCCTGAATCAATCCAAATGCTTTGTCAGATCGCCGCAATGCATCCAGCGACATTTCAGGCACTACATCAGCAAGGCTACGCATCTCTTCCATGGTGCCGTTACAATGCAAGACGAGATCGCACCCTGCTACCAAGGCGCTGCCGGCAAGCGATGTCAGATGCCCTTTTAAGGCTTTCATCGAAATATCATCGCACATAAGCAGGCCGTCAAACCCAATCTCACGGCGAATCATAGCAATCACACGCGGCGACAATGTGGCGGGATAATCGCCGTCCAGAGAGGTATATTGTATATGTGCCGTCATTCCCATCGGCGCATCATTCAATGCCTTAAACGGGGTGAAGTCATGGGTCTCCAGCTCGATGCGCGACGCGTTCACCACTGGCAGCGCCTCGTGACTGTCGGCATTGGCACGGCCATGACCCGGAATGTGCTTGATAACCGGCAACACACCACCATCCAGCAGGCCGTCCATCACCGCGCGCCCAAGGGCTGCCACTTGTTCGGCATTATCACCAAAGGCACGATCGCCCACAATGTCATGCGCGTCCTCAAAATAAATATCCAGCACAGGCGCACAGTCCACATTGATGCCCAGAGCATGCAGCTCATCGGCCATTATACGGTGATTCAAATACGCCGCACGCTTGGCTTTTTCAGGATCATCCGCCCATAATTGTGCAAACACACCGGCGGGGGGATAGGCTTTCCAGTGCGGAGGGCGCAGCCGTGCGACACGGCCACCTTCCTGATCGATCAGCACAGGCACATCGCTATGCGACACCGTATTTTTCAGATCGGCCACCAAGGCGGCCACCTGCTCGGGCGATTCAATATTGCGCGCAAACAGAATAAAACCATAAGGCTGCGCCGAGGTGAAGAAACGGCGCTCTTCGGCTGTCAGCTGCAGGCCTTCACAGCCAAAAATTAAGGCTTTTGGATTTGGCATAGCGATACTTATTTACCTGCAACAAAGCAGGCCTGATTGCGTTTGCTCAGTGTTGCGCACGCAGCGGCCGCATCGGGCTTACTCTCAAACCCGCCTACGCGCAGGCGATAATAAATGCCCTTGCCACCCAGATCGGCTTTGACGATCGCATGCTCATGCCCATCCAGCACATCAATGTGCGATTTGCGCACCTTGTTCCACTGAATGACAGCTTCATCGCGCGAACGGAAAGCGCCAAGCTGCACTTTGTAACCATCATAACGGCCAACGCTACGCTCTTTTGGCTCTGCTTGCTTCGGCAACGTAATCTCTGGTTCTTTTTCGACCGGCTTTGGTTTGGCCGCAGGCTTGGTAGCCGCAACCGGTGCAGGCTGAGCTGCAGGCGTAGGCGCTGCCTTCTCTGCTTGCTTGCGTGCCGGAGCAGGCTTCTCGCCTTTTAACAAGCGCTTATTGACATAGCTTGTTGTTGCACCCTCAGGCGCCTCAGCCACACGTGGTGTTTCTGGCTGCTCAGGTTCTGGTAATAGTTTTTCGGTCTCAGGTTTTTCATCATCGGGGCTGAATGCCTGATAAATGCTTTTGTCCTGATGCGGGAATTGTTGGCCACCCGGATCTTCCGGTGCGGTACGAATAGGCTCAGACTCCGCCTCAATAATAATCACATCTTCCACTTTCATGGATTTTGTGCCTGTGTGATAGGCATACCATGCAAGTGAGAAAAACCCACCTACCGCCAGCAGCAATACCACCACGGACATCCAGCGGAAGCTGGCTGGCTCGTAATCATCACCATATTCATCATCATCAAAGTCGCCGTATTGTGCCATGTTGTATGTCCTATCGTAGTTCTTCCACGGGTTCGACCCCCAGCACCTGTAGACCAGAGGCTACAACGATTGCCACGCAACGAGCAAGCGCTAATCGCGCAGCGGTTACATCATCTTGTCCTTTGACAATAAAGCGTAAGCCCTCGTCGGCATTTCCGCTATGCCACAGATTATGGAATGCGCTTGCCAATTCTTGCAGGTAATAGGTCACGCGATGCGGCTCGTGTGCCTGGGCTGCCTGCTCAACCACCCGCGGCCATTGCGCCATTACTTTCAGCACGTTCATTTCAGCCTCGGTGGCTAGCGTGCCAATCACTTGCTCGGGCGATTCATGCAGTAACAATGCTTCGGGCGCTTCTTCCCGCGCCATACGCAGCAAAGACTGAGCGCGTGCATGCGCATATTGCACATAAAATACCGGATTGTCTTTAGATTGCTCCTGCACCTTATCCAGATCAAACTCCATGGCAATGTCGTTTTTGCGCGTGAGCATCACAAAGCGCAGCACATCCTTGCCAACGGTATTTAGCACATCGCGCACGGTCTCAAAATTACCAGCACGTTTCGACATTTTTACCGGCTCGCCATCACGGAACAGATGCACCAATTGGCATAGTTTGATGTCCGTTTCAGCCTGTTGTTGGCTCAGCGCGCGCACGGCTGCTTCGGTGCGCTTCTTATAGCCACCATGATCCGCACCAAAAATGAAGATGAGCGTTTCAAAGCCACGCTCCAGCTTATCGACAATATAGCCAAGCTCCGAGGCAAAATACGTCGATGTGCCATCCGATTTTTGCAATGGGCGGTCGACATCATCCCCAAACTCACTGGACTTGAAGAGCAATTGTTCGCGCGGCTCCCAGTCTTCCGGTTTCTTGCCCTTCGGCGGCTCAAGCACCCCGCGATACACCAGATCGAGTGATTCCAGCTTCGCAATCGCTATATTCACCTTATCTGCGTCATGCAATGCCAGCTCGGAGGTGAACACATCCTGCTCGATACCACAGGCAGCCAGATCATCACGAATTAACGCCATCATGGATGCCACAGCAAAAGGCCTCACCTTTTTCAGCCACTCGGCTTCATCCTGCTCCAGCAGCGCATCGCTATATTCTTTATAGAGCGCCTGCCCCACAGGTTTTAGATAGTCACCCGGATATAACCCTTCCGGAATACTCTCAATCGCTTCGCCGCTTGCTTCGCGATATCGCAGATATGCCGAATGTGCGAGCACATCAATTTGTGCACCGGCATCGTTAATGTAATATTCTTTGGTGACGTCATAGCCTGCTTTTTTCAGCAACCCTGCCAGTGCATCGCCAAAAACCGCGCCGCGTGCGTGCCCCACATGCAATGGCCCCGTCGGGTTTGCCGACACATATTCCACATTCACTTTTTCGCCGTTGCCAATGTCGGTATTGCCAAAGCCCGTGCCTTCTGCCAGCACCACTGGAATCATTTTGCGCCAGCGATTCAACGAAAAACGGATATTGATGAAACCTGGCCCCGCGATTTCCACTGCCTCCACTTCCGGCAGCGCACGAATCGGCTCTGCCAATGCTTCGGCAATATCACGCGGCTTTTGTTTAAGCGCCTTGGTCAACACCATCGCAGCATTGGTCGACACATCGCCATGTGAGGGATCGCGCGGCGGCTCCACAGTGATAGCATCCAACGGCAATTCCGCTGCTGGCAGCTTCGCATATTCTTCAATTATTAGATTAAGTTCTTTTTTTAATTCTTTGAAAAAATTCATTTTATGTCTTAGCGAGTGGATCAAAAATTCTACTATATTCTTCCAGAGCAAAACGGTCAGTCATGCCCGCAATAAAATCGGCCACGGTTTCAGCTGTGGCTTGTGTTGCCTTGCCATCGGTCTGCGCATACCACACAGGTGGCAGGCAGGACGGATTCTCAATGTAGAACCCAAACAGCTCGGTAATCACGCGATGCGCTTTGCTCGTCATGCGGTTCACCTTGTAATGGCGATACATGTTTTTCATCAGAAACGATTTGATCGAACGGTTAATCTCGATCATTTCCTGCGAAAAAGCGGCAATAGGCTGGTTATGCGCACGCACATCCTGTGCGGTTTGCACATTGGCATCATCAATATTTTGCAGGGTTTGCTCGAGCAGATCGGCGACCATACGATTAATCACCCGGCGAATCACCTCATGCGTCAATCGCTGTGCGCCCAAATCCGGATATTGCAAACGCATCTCTTCGTAAATATCGCCCACCAACGGCAAATGCGCCAGGTCTTCAAGCGTAAAGAACTGCGCCCGCAACCCGTCTTCCATATCGTGATTATTATAGGCGATGTCATCGGCAAGCGAAGCTACCTGCGCTTCGAGGCTGGCATAGGTATGCAGCTCCAGATCCTGCTCGTCCAGATAATCCGCCAGAGCGCGCGGCGCATGTTGCACCGGCCCGTTATGTTTGGCAATGCCCTCCAGCGTTTCCCATGTCAGGTTAAGCCCGTCAAAATTGGCGTAGCGGTGCTCTAGCAAGGTAAGAATACGCAGCGTTTGTGCGTTATGGTCAAACCCGCCATAGTTTTTCATTGCGGCATCCAGCCCGTCTTCGCCTGCGTGGCCAAAGGGCGTATGCCCCAGATCGTGCGCCAGTGCCAGCGCTTCTGCCAAATCTTCATTTAATTGCAGCGAGCGCGCTAACGAACGCGCCAGTTGCGACACTTCCAGACTGTGTGTCAGACGGGTCCGATAATGATCGCCCTCGTGATTCACAAACACTTGTGTCTTATATTCCAGCCGGCGGAATGCCGCGGAATGGATAATACGGTCACGGTCGCGCTGGTGCGGTGTGCGGGTGTTGCACTCCTCTTCAGGATACAGCCGTCCACGCGATTGCGACGGGTGGCAGGCATAGGTGGCCAAGTGCTCGTAATCTGCGATGTTTTTTACTGCTAAGGTCATGGCTGCAAGCTAACCTCACACACGCCTAAGCGCAAGCTTTACCTTCGCTTGGCACTTGCAAATCTGCACATAATCCTTAAGTTAAAGAATATGGATAAAGGCGAATTACATATTTCCGATAGCGCAGCAAAACGCATTGCCTATCTTTTGACCACCGAGCCCGATGGAAGCGTGCTTCGCGTCGCCATTCAGGGCGGCGGCTGCTCGGGCTTCCAGTATCATTTTGACTTCGACACCAACACCCCCGCCGAAGACGATGTGCTGTTTGAAAAGGAAGGCGCAAAAATCGTGGTGGACGAAGTGTCGCTGGATATGCTGAACGGCTCGATGCTCGACTATGTGGAAACGCTGGGTGCCGCTGCATTTGAAATTAAAAACCCGCACGCCACTGCTTCCTGTGGCTGTGGCAACTCGTTCGCGGTCGACTGATAATGCTCAGCATTGCCACCTGGAACGTCAATTCCATAAAATCGCGCCTGCAACATCTGACCGACTGGCTGCGTAGCGACAACGCACCAGACATTGTGCTGCTGCAGGAAATTAAAGTGGTGAACGAGAATTTCCCCGCCATGGAGATTGAAGAGCTTGGCTACAACATCGCCGTACATGGCCAAAAAACCTATAACGGCGTGGCCATTCTCTCCAAACACCCGATAGATGATGTCGTGACCACCCTACCCGGCGAACCTGAAGACGAGCAAGCGCGCTATATTGAAGCGGTTATATCGCTTGATGGCGGCGCGGTGCGCGTAGCCTCTATTTACGTACCGAATGGGCAGGCCGTCGACTCCGACAAGTTTCAGTATAAAATGCGATTTTTCGATCGGCTATACGCCCATGCCCAGACGTTGCTGGCGCACGAAGAAAAGCTGGTATGGGGCGGCGACTACAATGTTGGCCCTTATCCAGAAGATGTATACGACACGAAAAAACTGGATGGCACGGTGTGCTATCATGCCGATGAACGCGCAAAATTCCGCGCCCTCACCCATTTAGGTCTGTACGATGCCTGGCGCTTGAAAAACCCTAGCACTCAGCAATTTAGTTGGTGGGACTATCGCGGCGGGTCATACGCTCAAAACCGAGGTCTGCGCATTGACCATTTGCTGCTTTCCCCCCAAGCGGTGGATGTGCTGAGCGAATGCGTGATTGACGAATCGCTGCGTCAGCTAGAAAAACCCTCTGATCACACCCCCGTCATTTGCACATTAGACGCGTAGCCTAAATGCTAGAAGGTGCCTTCCGGCTCGTCATCAACAGGTGAATTGTGATTACGCGACTTAAGCTCTTCCTTAGGGCGCACCACTTCGTAGATCACTGGCTCGTTTGGATCTTTCTGCGGCGGCGGCGCTGCAGGAGTATCCGTAGGCGCCAGATCAGGCCGGTAGGTAGTATAATCTTGTGTCGGCGTATGTTGCGGCTGCGCCTGCTGAGGCGGTGGCGCAGCTTTAGGATGCTCTTGCGCGGCCTCAGGTGTATTTGTCGTTTTCTTTACAAAGTCCGATAAAGACGGAATCGACCAGCCGCTTTTCTTGTCCTCTGACTGCGCTTGTGGCTGAGGCGTAGGCTGCGACTGTGGCGGTGGCGATGCTGCCTGCTGTGTTGGTTGCGGCGGCGGTGGCGGTGCTGCCTGCTGCATTGGTTGTGGCGGCGGTGGTGGCGGTGCCGCTTGCTGTGTTGGTTGTGGCGGCGGTGGTGGCGGTGCCGCTTGCCGCGTTGGTTGTGGCGGCGGTGGTGGCGGTGCCGCTTGCTGCGTTGGTTGTGGCGGAGAAGCCTGAGCGGTTGGTGCAGACGCCGCTGAAGGCGCGCCCTCTACCGGTGGCACCACGCGGTTACGTCCACCATTTTTCGCTTCATACAACGCGGTATCAGCACGCTTGAGGAGTGTTTCAGGCGTATCCCCCGACTGCAGGTGCGAGATCCCCATACTCACGGTTTTCTTCAATATACCTACTTCGTGCTGCACGTGAAATTCGTGCGACTCCACTTTGCGGCGCATACGTTCTGCTGCCTCATACGCACTGGCTGCGTCAGTTTCCGGCATAAGCACCACGAATTCTTCACCACCAAAACGCGCCGCCAAATCGGCACTACGCGTGGAATCGATAATGATACGTGCCAATTGCTTGAGCACCTCGTCTCCCACATCGTGCCCATAGGTGTCATTTACGGATTTGAAGTGATCCATATCCATAATAACCAGCGACATCGGCTTGCCGTTTTGCTGAGACTGTGTAACCAGATTCTTCAGGTGAGTGTCCAGATAGTGGCGATTATAAAGGCTGGTCAGCCCGTCGGTGATCGCCATCGACACGCTTTCCTGATAATTGGATTTTAGCGCCTCCTGAAACTTTTTACGGCGAATTTGGGTTTTCACCCGCGCTTCCATTTCGTTGAAATCAACCGGCAGGGTCAGATAGTCATTCACCCCCAGCTCAAGCCCTTTCAACATTAGGTTTTTATCTTCTTCGTCCACCAGCATCACCGTGGGCACATGGCGCAGTGATTCCACCGCCTTAAACTGTGTAGCAAGGCGCAGCCCATCCACATCGCTCAGCTGTGTGCTGATAATCACCAAATCAAGCGGCTGGCTGCGTGCAGCTTCGAGCGCTTGCGTGTGATCAGAGAAATGAACTACCTGATAGCTAGCCGATAGTTTGTCGACAATACGCTTGGACTGCACCACATCATCATCAATTACCATAATGCTGGAGCCGGAGACGTCAGCATTCATGCTAAATGGATCGTCATCCATGCCCATTTGCGAACCGGACTGATCACGTAAGCGAAGCTCGTCAATCAACACTTTGATACGCACCAACGAGCGCACACGTGCGAACAGCGCTGTGTCGTTAATTGGCTTTGTGATAAAATCATCTGCGCCGGATTCCAACCCACGCACCTTGTCGGATGGTTCGCTAAGCGCTGTCACCATCACCACCGGAATGTGAGATACTTCCGGGTTTTCTTTGAGTTGCGAACAGGTTTCAAACCCGTCCATACCCGGCATCATCACATCCAGCAGGATAAGATCTGGCTTATGCTGATTGGCTTGCTCAATGGCTTCATAGCCGTCGCGCGCCGTGATCACATCATAATACTCGTTGCTGAGCTTGGCTTCCAAAAGCTTAACATTCGCGGGCACATCGTCGACTACAAGAATCAATCCTGTCATAAGTTAAGCTCCAACCGCCTCCCCTAGAAATTTACGTACAGTTTCCATGAAATGCTGAATGGAAATAGGCTTGGAAATGTAAGCTTCGCACCCTGCGCGGAGAATTTTCTCCTCATCGTCCTTCATTGCAAAGGCGGTTACAGCCACAATCGGTATGCCGCTGATAGCAGGGTCTGCTTTGATGCGCTTGGTCACATCCAGTCCGGAAATTTCCGGCAGCTGAATGTCCATAAGGATAAGATCTGGTTTGATTTCGCGGGTCAGGGAAATTGCTTCCATGCCCTCTTTGGTTTCCACTGTGTCGAACCCGTTTGCCCCGAGCAGGTCACGAAACAGCTTCAAATTCAAATCGTTATCCTCAACAATGAGAATCTTCTTGGTCATCTCGATCGGTGTTCCCTTCTGTGCTTATTGGAGGATTTCGCCCTCTCTCTTATTACATGTATCATATAATAGGTTAAAATTATCTTACTTTCAGCCAGTTTCCTTGGTTTTTCGGGTTTCGATCAGAGAATCCACCACTTCGGGGTTAAGCAAAGTAGACGTATCGCCCAGACTGCCATAATCATTCTCGGCAATTTTCCGTAGGATACGTCGCATAATTTTTCCCGAGCGGGTTTTAGGCAACGCATCGGTGAAATGAATCACATCAGGGGTCGCAATAGGTCCGATTTCACTTCGCACCCATTTGATGAGTTCTTTTTCCAGATGGTCATCCACTGACGCACCGTCTTGCAGTGTCACATAGCAATAAATGCCCTGCCCCTTAACATCGTGCGGATAGCCAACAACGGCGGCTTCCGACACCGAGCTATGCAATACGAGTGCACTTTCAATTTCTGCCGTGCCCAAGCGGTGCCCCGACACATTCAGCACGTCATCAACACGCCCGGTAATCCAGTAATAGCCATCTTTGTCACGGCGCGCGCCGTCACCAGTGAAATAATAGCCCGGCACGGTCGAGAAATAGGTATCTTTGTAACGTTGATGGTCGCCATAAATGCTGCGCGCCTGCCCCGGCCAGCTATCTTTGATAGAGAGCAAGCCTTCAGCTTCGCCTTCCAGCTCCACGCCCTCCGGCGTTGTGATAACAGGCTGCACCCCAAAGAACGGCAGTGTTGCCGAACCTGGCTTCAGATCCCATGCGCCAGGAAGCGGAGTAATCATGTGCCCCCCAGTTTCGGTTTGCCACCACGTATCCACAATAGGGCAGCGCTTATCGCCCACCACCTCGTGGAACCAGCGCCACGCCTCCGGATTAATCGGCTCGCCAACCGTACCCAACACACGCAGGCTTTTACGGCTGGTTTTGCTCACATAGTTATCGCCCACCTTCATCAAGGCACGAATAGCCGTTGGGGCGGTATAGAAAATACTCACCTTATGGCGATCCACCACTTCCCAGCAGCGCGACGCATCGGGGAAGTTCGGCACACCTTCGAACAGTAAGGTAGTGCTGCCATTGGCGAGTGGGCCATACAGAATATAAGAGTGACCCGTAATCCAGCCCACATCCGCTGTGCACCAGTACACATCGTCCTCTTTCAGGTCGAATACATATTTAT